>NZ_JBGCUM010000015.1:0-128420 GCF_054177665.1 Roseateles sp. P5_E8
CAGCAGCACGGCGTCTGCCGGCGCGTCGGCGCGCGCCCACCACGGCGCCAGCGCGGCCTGGGCGGCGCCCAGCTCGCGGGGGTCGCCCAGCACGCGGGCGCGGTCCAGTGCGGCGCGGGCAGCGGCCAGGGCCAGCGGCAGCTGGGCTGGGTCACGCGCCAACGCCGTGCGGCGGGCGCGCTCGGCGGCGTCCACGCGATAGGGCAGGCGCTGCACGGTCTCGGCGTCGCTCTTCGGCGTGAAGGGCTCGGCCGGGGCCGCGAGCGGCGCCGCCAGCAGCATGGCAAGCAGCGCCCATTTGCTCATGAGATCGCAGACGGCTCGTCGGTCTCGCTGGTCACCGGGTCGCCAGCGGGCAACGTCAGCGGCTCACTGGTCTCGTCGCTGAAGCTCTGACCGGCCAGGTAGCTGACCAGCGCAGGCGCCGAGACGATGGCGTTGTCTGGTACGGCCGTCGGCGCTGCGGGCAGCGGGACGGAGTGGCTGTCGTAGTCCGACCCGCCGCCGCAGGCAGCGAGGGCAAGGCTGGCGGCTGCGGCCGCCGCGACGTTGAACAGGGTGCGCATGGCGGCCTCCTTCACTTGGTGCCCGGGATGGGCGTGTTGAGGTAGGGGAAGCTACTCAGCAGCGGCACGACGGCCTGGTCGACGGCGTCGTGCAGCTTGAAGGCGGTGGCGCCCAGAGGCACGGCGGAGGGCTTGCAGGCGGCGCCGAAGCCCAGCTTGTCGGTGTCGCCGTTGGCCACGCACAGGCCGCCCATCACGGCCACCAGCGAGATGTCGACGACGTCGTCCTTGGGGCGGCGGCCGTTCGGATAGCCGGCGTTGTCGGTGCCCGCGGCGAGGATGTTGCCGACGATGCCCAGACGGTTCTGTTGAGCAAAGGCGACGGGCGCGATGGCCGTGTTCAGGCGCAGCATTTCAGACGGCGTGACGGTAGCCAGCTGGTTGACGCCCTTGATGCCGGTCAGGAAGGTCGTGACCAGGTCGTTGCGCGGGAAGTTGGTGGGCGCCGTGTTGGGCAGGGCCAGCGCAATCTCCAGCAGCGCGGGCAGCGTCGGGTTGGTCACGTAGTCGGCGAACTGGCCGTCGTCCTTGGGCTTGGACGAGTTGAACTTGTCCTTGTCCTTCAGACCGATGACGACCTCGTTGACCAGGGGCATGCCCAGGCGCGAGACCTGCACCCAGGCGCCGCCGGCCTTCTCGGCCGTCTGGTGGCCGGAGGCGGGCTTGGGATCGAGCAGGCGGCCCTGGCGCAGGCTGGCCGTCGTCCAGCCGCCGATGACGTCGCTGCCGGCGGACTTCAGGCAGTCCTTGTGCACTTCGAGCGCCAGCGTGGTGACGTTCTTGTCGCCGATGGTGTTGGGCGCGGCATTGATGAGGGACGGATCGGTGATGACCGAGACTGGCGCGTTGACCAGGTCGAAGATGGTGCCGAGGTTGACGGCAAACGGGTCCTGGCGCTGGCCGACGAAGACCTTGGCCGGCGTGGCGCAACCCGGGATGGTGACGGGGTAGATGTGCTTGGCCGCGTAGGCCGGGTAGTCGGCAATCGTCTTCTTGCCGATGTTGTCGACCGGCTTGTCAAAGGTGGTGGCGCCGCTGGTCGCGTGGGCCACGGCCTGGGCGGTGCCGCTGCGGCGGTCGCCGCGCACCACGGTCACCGTGTAGCTCTCGTTGAGTTGCAGGTTGGCGTCCTTGACGTTGGACACGGCACCGGCCTGGATCAGCGGGATGCCGACCATCTTGCCGCCGACGCTCAGGGAGACGCCCGCGCCGCTGTTGGCCAGCCGGTTCTTGAAGCGGAACTGGAAGCTGATGTCTTCCTTGGCGTCGCCGCTGTTGTCGATGTGGATCTCGTAGAGCGCGTTCGGGTCCAGCGAGAAGTAGTTGGGGCCGCCGTAGCCGTCCTGAAGGGGCAGGTAGTTGGCGATCAGCGTGACCATGCCGTCGCGGCCGGTCTCGTAGCTGCGGAACATGTAGAAGTCCGTCGCGTCGACCTTGGGCACGGTGGTCAGGAAGGGCGCTTCGCGGTGGCTGGAGGCCTGGGCGCCAGCGGCCAGGCAGACGAGCGCCGTGGCCATGGCGCTGCGGGTGAGTCGGGCATTCATGGGGGGCATCCTGTGGGGCGATACCGGCTTGGCATCTGTGGGGCTCTACGCCGCCACATCCACTCCGGATTCACCCGGTGTGACGAATCGCCGGCCCTCCCCCTAGCAACACAATGCCGGCTCTTCGAGGAGAACCCATGCCCCGTTTCCGTTTCGCCGCCATCGCGGCCGCCTTGCTGTGCCTCACCAGCGCCACGAGCGCCTGGGCAGGCACCAGCGGCTTCTACCGCCAGCCCGCCCTGCAGGGCGACAACGTCTATCTCGTCGCCGAGGGCGACCTCTGGCGAGTCAGTTCACAGGGTGGCGAGGCCCAGCGCCTGACGACACACAACGGCCAGGAAACCCAGCCCGCCGTGTCGCCCGACGGCCAGTGGCTGGCCTTCACCGGCCAGTACGACGGCGGCACCGAGATCTACCTGATGCCCGTGGCCGGCGGCCCACCCCGGCGGCTGACCTGGGAAGGCGGCGGCATGCGCGTCTGGGGCTTCAGCGCCGCCGGCGAAGTCCTCTACACCAGCCTGGACGCCCGCCCCGGCGCACAGCTGTTCGCGCTGGACGTGAAGACCGGCCAGCGCCGCCAGCTGCCCGTGGGCCAGGGCAGCGACGGCGCACTCAGCGCCGACGGCAAGACCCTCTACTTCACGCGCAGCGGCCTGCGCAGCGACAACGCGCGCCAGTACCGCGGCGGCGCCATCGCGCGGCTGTGGTCGCTGGACCTGAGCGGCGGTGCGGAAGCCAAACCGCTGATCGCCGAAGGCAGCAACGACCGCCGCCCCCTGCCCTACCGCGTCGGCAATGAGGCGCGCATCGCCTTCCTGTCGGACCGCGACGGCACGGTCAACCTGTGGTCCGTCAACGCCCAGGGCGCGGACCTGCGCCAGCACAGCACACACAAGGGCTGGGACATCCGCCACGCAAGCATCGACGGCAGCCGGGTCGTCTACGCGCTGGGCGCCGACCTCTACACGGTCGACCTGGCGCAAGGTGCCGCACCGAAGAAGCTCGACATCAGCCTGGGCGGCGACTTCGACCAGCAGCGCGAGCGCTGGATCAAGAAGCCGCAGGACTTCCTGACCGACACCTCCTTTGCGCCCAATGGCGAGCGCGTGCTGCTGGCCGCGCGCGGCCATCTCGCCACGCAGGGCGTGCAGGCACTGCGCCGCGCCGAGCTGCCGCAGCCGGCCGATGGCCGCTGCCTGAAGGGCGAATTCAGCAGTGACAGCAAGAGCGTGTTCGCCGTCTGCGACTTCAGCGGCGAGCAGGAGATCTGGCGCTTGGCGGCCAACGGTACCGGCCAGCCCGAGCGCATCACCGGCGGATCACCTAACGCCACGGTCACGCAGCGCCGTGACCTCCTGCCCTCGCCCGACGGCCGCTGGCTGGCCCACACGGACAAGGAGGCCCGCATCTGGCTGACTGACGTGAAGGCCAAGACGACCCGCGAGATCGGCCGCGGCACCTTCAACGGTTCTCCCCAGCTGCAGGCCTGGAGCCCCGACAGCCAGGCCCTGGCCTGGACCATGCCGCTGCGTCATGGCGACCGCAGCCAGCTACAGCTGCACAGCCTGGCCGACGGCCGCACCCACACGCTGACCAGCGACCGCTACGACAGCGACGCTGCCACCTTCAGCCCCGATGGCCAATGGCTGTATTTCGCGTCGGAGCGCAACTTCGCGACCACCGGCAACCCCGGCCCCTGGGGCGACCGCAACACCGGCCCCTTCCTGGCGTTTCGCAGCAAGCTCTACGCGCTGGCCCTGCAACCCGGCCTGCGCTCGCCCTTCGCGGCCAAGGACGAACTGGAATCGCCCACCGAGAAGAAGGCCGAGGAGCAACGCGCCGAGGATCGCAAGGCCACCGACAAGGAGCCGACCGAGCGCAAGCCCGATGCAAAGGACAGCAAGGACGAGAAGGACAAGAAGCCGGCCGTCGCCGAGAAGAAGGGCAAGCCGGCCATCGTCTTCGACGGCCTGGCCGGGCGCCTGCACGAACTGCCCGTGCCCGCCGGCAACTACCGCAGCCTGCGTGCGGACGGCAAGCGCCTGTGGTTCCTGGACCAGGACCTGGAGCGCAAGACCCAGCTCAAATCCATCGCCATCGACAACCAGGGCGGCCCCGCCGAGACCCTGGCCAGCGACGTGCGCAACTACGACATCAGTGCCGACGGCAAGAAGCTGATGCTGGTGCGCAACCAGGGTCAAGCCCAGGGCGCTGCGCCCGAGGTGCTCATCGTCGACGCCGCGCCCAAGCTGCCCACCGAGCTGGCCAAGCTGACCGTGCGCTGGAGCGACTGGCAGATCGCCACCCAGCCGCGCGCCGAGTGGAAGCAGATGTTTGCCGACGCCTGGCGCATGCAGCGCGACTTCTTCTACGACAAGGACATGCACGGCGTCGACTGGGCCGCCACACGCGCCAGGTACGAGCCGCTGGTGGACCGCGTGACCGACCGCTACGAACTGGCCGAGCTGATGGCGCAGATGGTGTCCGAGCTGGGCGCGCTGCACAGCCAGGTCGCCGCTGGCGACACGCGCCCGGCGCCGGACGAGCCGGGTCTTGCCGGCCTGGGCGGCCGCTTCTCGCGCGCACCGAACGGCTGGCGCATCGACGCCATCTACGGCTTTGAAGCGGAGCTGCCCGCCGAGGCACCACCGCTGGCCACGCCTGGCGTCAACCTGAAGGTCGGCGACGTCATCACGCATGTCAACGGCCGGCCCACCGCCGACGCACCGCACATCCTCGAACTGCTGCGCGGCCAGGCCGGCCGCCAGGTGCTGCTGGACGTGAAGCAGGCCGACGGCAAGGCCGTGCAGCGCATCGTCACGCCGGTGGCGCAGATGCGCGAGAACCAGCTGCGCTACAACGACTGGCGCGTCAGCCGCGCCCGCGCGGTGGAGCAGGCCGGCCAGGGCCGCATCGGCTACGTGCACCTGCGTGCGATGGGGGCGGCCGACATCGCCGACTTCGTGCGCGAGTTCTACGCTGCCAGCGACCGCGACGGCCTCGTCATCGACGTGCGCTACAACAACGGCGGCAACATCGACAGCTGGATCCTGGAGAAGCTGCTGCGCCGCGCCTGGGCCTTCTGGCAGCCGCGCTCACCGGCCGGCACGGGCGTGCGCGCGAACATGCAGAACGTCTGGCGCGGCCACACCGTCGTGCTGATGAACGAGGACACCTACAGCGATGGCGAGACCTTCGCCGAAGGCTTCAAGCGCCTCAAGATCGGTCCGGTCATCGGCAAGCGCAGCTCGGGTGCGGGCGTGTGGCTGTCCGACCAGAACCGCCTGATCGACAACGGCATCATGCGTGCGGCCGAGAACGGCCAGATGGACGCCGAAGGCCGCTTCCTCATCGAGGGGGTGGGCGTGACGCCGGACATCGAGGTCGACAACCTGCCGCGCGCGACGGCTATGGGGCAGGATGCGCAGCTGGATGCGGCGATTGCCGAGCTGAAGCGGCGCATTGCCGAACAGCCGGTGCCGGTCGTGAAGCCGGGGCCCTACCTGAGACCCGTGAAACCCTGAGAGAAAACATGGCCAAGACTTTGAAAGCTCCGCAGACCGCCGCCGAATGTGCGGCGCAGGAAGCCACCCTCGTGCTCGACCGCCTGACGGCGGCAGACGCCATGGGCATCGGCCAGTCCATCCTCGCGCTGGCACTGGAATGGTTCCCGGGCCGGCCGGTGGCCATCCACCTGGAGACCGACGACCACCCGCTGTTCGTCTACTTCATGGACGGCACCAATGCCGGCAACGCGGACTGGATCATCAAGAAGAAAAACGTTGTTCGCCGCTTCGGCTACAGCTCGTTCAGAGTGCGGCTGGAGTTCCTCGAACGCAAGGCCAACTTCCATGCCGAGACCGGGCTGGACCCGGTGCTCTTCCAGGCCGAAGGCGGCGCGGTGCCCCTGGCCGTGCGCGGCAATGGGCGGGTGGGCACCATGATCGTTTCAGGCCTGGACGGCTGGGAAGACCATGCGCTCGCGGTCGGCGGGCTGGAGCTGTGGAACAGCCACAAGGTCGCGTCTGGCCGGGCGGGCTGATCGCACCGGGAAATCAGGCGGCGTGGCCGGCGCGAACGAAGCGATGCACCGCCGTGGCCCTGGCCGTGAAGGCACCGCTGAACAGCCCGAGCACCGCACTCACGGCGGCGATGAACCAGGCCTCATGGACGACAGGCGCGCCCACGCCCGTGGCAAAGCCCAGGGCGAACTTGGCAGAGAAGATGCCGACCATCAGGAACAGCGGCAGCCAGCTCCCCGGCACCCGCACGGCGCTGCCTTCACGCGCCAGGCCACGCGGCGCAAGTACCGGGCCGCCTAGAAAGACCGCCGCCGCAAAGCCGAGCGCCCAGGCCAGCACCGGAACGACGCCGGGGCCGAATGCCGCAACGACGCCGTAGAGCGACAAGGCCAGCATCGCGAGTGCCACCCTGGCCAGCGTGCCCGGCTGGACGACACGATCACGCGATTGGCGATAGCCCAGGGCCACCAGGACCGCGAGGATGACGAAGGGCCAGACGGGGATGGAAGCATTCATGGCGGGGAATCGATTGGGTTGCGATGTCCCCACTGTGCTCACGCCTGCACCGCCCGGCGAGCGGCTTGCGACGGATCGACAGCGCAAGGCGGGAAACGCAAACGGCGGCCGCGAACGGCATGCCGTCGAGTGCCCGCCTCACCCGCTCACCAGCGGTAGCCCACCTTCGCAAAATACTGCCGGCCGTTGAAGCCGAAGGGCGAGAAGCTGCTGTAGGTCAGGATGCCGCCGACCGCGTTGGCCGCGATGACGCGGTCCGGGTAGCGGTTGTTGACGTTGTCCACGCCTGCGTCCACGCTCCAGGCCCCTTGCGCCCAGCCCACCGACACGTCGGCCAGCCAGGCGGGTGCGAAGCCCTGGTCGTTCAGCGCGCTCGCCTGCCTGACCTCGTAGTTGCCGTAACGCGTGGCGGCCACGCGCCCGCTCCACAAGCCCCAGCGGTGCTCGGCGCTGAGCAGCAGCTTGTCGTCCGGCGCGCTGACGGTGGCGCGGGCCAACGTCACGCGGTCGATCAAGGTCAGGCTGTTCGCGGTCAGCACGGCGGGATCGGCGGCCAGGCGGCGCACGGTGTTGTGCGTGTAGCCGTAGGCCAGCGTGAAGTCGCTGCGGCCGGCGGCGCCCCAGTCCTGGCGCAGCGTGCTGACGAGATCGGCACCGCGCGTGCGGGTGTCCAGCGCGTTGGTGAAGTAGCGGCCCGTGCTGACGAGCAGCCCCTGCGCGGCCAGTTGGTTGCGCAGCGCCGTGGGCAGCGCGAGGTTGGCGGACAGCAGGATGCGGTGGTCGATGTCGACCTGGTAGACGTCCAGCGTCGTCTGCCATTTGCGGGTCGGCGTCAGCTGCAAGCCCAGGCTGACGCTGCGTGACTTCTCCGCCCGCAGCGGCGTGGCGCCCAGCGCCTGCGCCGCCGCTGACGGCACCGTGAAAGTACCGGCCTCGACCAGCGTGCCGTTGATGAGGTTGGTGGAGGTGGTCGCGAAATACTGCTGCGCGAGCGACGGCGCACGGAAGCCCGTCGACAGCGTGCCGCGCAGGGCAAGCGCCTGGCTCACCACGTAGCGGCCGGACAGCTTGGCCGCCGTCGCTTTGCCGAAGTCGCTGTAGTCCTCGGCGCGCAGCGCGGCGGTGGCGCTGAAGTTCTTGGTCAGCTGGCCTTCCAGGTTAGCGTAGACCGCGACGTTGTGGCGGCTGTGGCTGCCCGCGTCGCCGGGGCGGAAGCCGGGGAAGCCCGACGACCCGCCGCCGCTGTAGGAAGCGGGCTCGCCTGCGACGACCTCGTAGCGCTCCTGGCGCAGCTCGGCGCCGGCCGTCAATGCGACGGGGTTGGCCAGGCCCCAGTCCAGATCGCGCGAGGCGTCCACGTTCAGCAGCGTCTGCCGGTTGCGCAGGCCACCGGCCTCGAAGCGCGTCGGGCTGGCCGTGCCGAGCGAGTAGTTCGCCGTGTTGGCCACGGCGATGTCGAAGCGGTTCTCGCCGTGGTTGAGGCTCACATCCCACTGCCAGCCGGCCGCCTGGCCGCGCAGGCCCAGCACGAGGCCGAGGTCGCGGGTGCGGCTGTCTTCCAGCGGCAGGAAGCCTTCCGGATAGATGGCCCCCACACCATTGCTCGCCGCCGTGGCCTGCGTGCGCCAGAACGCGGCACTGGTGGTGTCGCGCTGGTTGATGCTGGCATTGCCGTAGAGCTGCGCGCCGCCCAGTTCGACCTGGCCATTGAGCAGCAGCGACTTCTTCGTGCTGTCCGGGTCGCCCAGACGGTTGTTGACCTGGCCCTTGCGCGGCTCGGTCGCCGCGTCGCGCGTGTCGACACCGGCGCGGTTGCTGCGCTGCTGGTGCCCCGCCTCTGCCGCCAGGCGCAGCCAGCCGCCGTCGCTCAGCGCAAGGCCGAGGCTCGCGCCGACCTGGCCGCGCTGGCCGTCGCCGCGGTCGGTGCTGCCGATCTCGCCGGAGAGGACGCCGCCCTTGGCGCCCGTCTTCAGCACGATGTTGACGACGCCGGCAATCGCGTCCGAGCCGTACTGCGCCGCGGCGCCGTCACGCAGCACTTCCACGCGGGCAATGGCCGAGATGGGAATGGCGTTCAGGTCCACCGGCGCCGAGCCTCGCCCCTGCGTGCCGTTGATGTTGACCACCGCACCGGTGTGGCGGCGCTTGCCGTCGACGAGCACCAGCGTCTGGTCCGGCGACAGGCCACGCAGTTGCGCGGGGCGGACCGCGTCCGACGCGTCGGTCAGCGACGGCCGGGGGAAGTTCAGCGAGGGCAGCAGTTGCGCGAGGGCCGCAGCTAGCTCGGTCGTGCCGGTGCGCTGCAGATCGGCCGCGCTGATGACGTCGACCGGCGATTCGGACTGCGCCAGCGTGCGGTCGACGCGGCGCGTGCCGGTGACGACGACCTGCTGCAGGGCGATGGGTTCGGTGGATTGCGCAGCGGCCGGCAGGGCGGCGGCTGCAGCGGCGAGGGCCAGCAGGTGCGGCATGAAGGGGAAGGAAGCAAGCGCGATGCGGGTCATGAACAGCAAGCGAGACATGAATAGGACGTGTCAGCTTGCGTTCGGTGGCTCAGTTAGCCAAGGAATCAAATCGCCCCTGATCATCTGGATTTCAGATTTGACGATCAAGGCTGCACGAGTCGCACAAGCTGCGCTCGCCGGCTGCGGCACCTGCTTGCGGGCCTCGCTTCGGGTCAGAACTCGTCGAGGGTGTCGCGGTGGATGGGCAACGGTTCAGGCCGTTCGAACACCCACTCGTGGCCCTCGCTGCAGCCGTGCAGGACGCGAGCATGAGCGCCGCCGAATGTGCGGTCATCGCAGGCATGGAACGAGGTCCAGGCGACCGTGTAATGCACGGCAATCCCGGCGTCCGACGCGTCGACCCTTGTCACGGTGACGCCCGTGCGCTGTGCCAGTTCGTCGAACTCGACGACGCTGAGATCCAGCGCGGCCTCAAGGCCGCCGCCCGCCACCCTCTCGTCGAAATAGCGGCGCAAATCCTCGCCCGGCGGGGGCGCCAGCAATCGAATGTGATCAGGCATGCAGCGGCACCAGCGCAACGCGCGTCAGGGAGTGCACAGGAAAATCCCGGCCGGCTTGGCCACGACCTGTGGCGCGGGCTGCAGCGGCGCGGCCAAGCCTGGCCGGCTGGCGGCAATGGCCTGTCGCGTCGCGTCATTCAACTCGCGCTCCAGCGTCACGGTCGCCTGATCGCCCAGCACGAAGTTGCCGATATGGACCGCGCGGCCCGCTCGAGCCTCGAAGGCCAGGTTCCGACCGGCAAACGTCGACCCGCTGAAGCCGCTGAAGATGTAGTGGCCGGGCGGTGCGTCGAACGCGAAGTACCGCGTCGGGGCCGGGGTGGCGGGCACGACGGCTTCCAGCCGGTCGAACGAGAAGCAGTTGCCCGTGATGGCCTGCTTGCCGATGTCGTAGTGGTCCAGCGTCACACTGAAGCGCGGATAGTTCCACGCGCCTGCGACCGTCACGCCGTACACCACGACGGCTCGGTTCGACGGGGCCTCGCCGCCGTCGTAGGGCCGCACGCCATTGATCACGCAGCCGGACAAGGCGACCGTCAGCGCGAGCAGGACGAACCGCACGTTCGCCGGCTCTCAGCTCAGCACGACCCGCGCGAACTTGCGCTTGCCCACCTGCAGCACGTGCTCGCCGACGTCGAGCTTGAGGCCCTTGTCGGCGATGACCTCGCCCGCGCGGCGCACGCCGCCCTGCTCGACCATGCGCAGGCCCTCGCCCGTCGACGCGACCAGGCCGGCTGCCTTCAACACCTGGGCCAGCCCCATCGGCGCGCCGCTCAGCTGCACTTCGGGGATCTCATCCGGAATGCCGCCGCGCGCACGGTTGTTGAAGTCGGCCTCGGCCCCGTCCGCCGCGGCTGCGCTGTGGAAGCGCGCCGTGATCTCCTTGGCCAGCGCGACCTTGGCGTCCTTCGGGTTGCGCCCGCCCTCGACCTCGGCCTTCAGCGCGGCGATCTCGACTATGGACTTGAACGACAGCAGCTCGTACCACTTCCACATCTGCACGTCGCTGATCGACAGGATCTTGGCGAACATCGTGTTCGGCGCTTCCGTGATGCCGATGTAGTTGTTCTTGGACTTGGACATCTTCTCGACGCCATCCAGCCCCTCCAGCAGCGGCATGGTCAGGATGCACTGCGGTTCCTGGCCGTACTCCTGCTGCAGGTGTCGGCCCATCAGCAGGTTGAACTTCTGGTCGGTGCCGCCCAGCTCCAGGTCGCTCTTCAGCGCCACCGAGTCGTAGCCCTGCATCAGCGGGTACAGGAACTCGTGCACCGAGATCGGCGTCTGCGCCGCGAAGCGCTTGGTGAAGTCGTCGCGCTCCATCATGCGCGCCACCGTGTACTTGGCCGCGAGCTGGATGAGCCCGGCCGCGCCCAGCGGCTCGCTCCACTCGGAGTTGTAGCGAATCTCGGTGCGCGCCGGGTCCAGCACCAGCTTGGCCTGGGCGTAATAGGTTTCCGCGTTGGCCTGGATCTGTTCCTTGGTCAGCGGCGGGCGCGTCGCGTTGCGGCCCGACGGGTCGCCGATCAGCGAGGTGAAGTCGCCGATCAGGAAGATGACCTGGTGGCCCAGGTCCTGCAATTGGCGCATCTTGTTCAAGACCACCGTGTGACCGACGTGGATGTCCGGCGCCGTCGGGTCCAGGCCCAGCTTGATGCGCAGCGGCACGCCAGTGGCGGCCGAGCGGGCCAGCTTCTTCGTCCACTCCGTCTCGGGCAGCAACTCCTCCACGCCCCGGCGCGTGACAGCCAGCGCCTCCAGGACGGCATCGGTGACGGGAAATTTGGGGGCGTCGGACATGGGCAGCTCGCCAACTTGTTAGAAGCTGGGCGAAATTGTTAAGTTGTTGATCTATCGGGGTTAACCGGCATGTCAAGTAGGACGACGCCGTTAGAATTCACCCTCGAGTCGGGGGTGTTGTTTTTCAACACACCCGGAATGGATTTTAGGGCCGCCACGGGTGCGGCCCTTCGCGTGGAACCGGCCCAGCCGGGATTGCCCCAGCGACAACCCCGGGATGCCGAGAGTGACCGTAGTCCAGAGACACCTTCAGCAGTTCAAGAACGCCCTCAGCAGCGCCGAATCCTTCGCCGCTCGCCATCCTCGCACACTGACCGCCTCGGTCGTCAGCCTGTTGAGCTGCTTCGCGGTGACCGCCTTCGGCATCGCCCCCCTGGCGCCCGATGCTGCCGCCCTGCCCAAACGTACCCTGGTCGAGATGCTGGACACGCCCAGCATCGAGGCCCAGCTCGACGAACTCGCCGCCCACCGCATCGGCCTGAGCCGCGCCGAGGCCACCCGCTCCAGCGACACACCCGACAGCCTGCTCAAGCGCGCCGGCGCCTTCGATCCCGCCGCCGCCGCCTTCCTGCGCGCCGACCCGCTCGCCCGCCGCGTGCTGCAAGGCCGCGCCGGCAAGATGGTCCATCTGACGGCCGACGCTTCCGGCCAGGTGCAGAAGATCGTCGTGCGCTTCCCGGCCGAGAAGGTCGAGCAGCAAGCGAGTCACTTCACCCGCCTGACGATTGTGCGCGACGGCGCCCGCTTCACCGCCCGCACGGAGACCGCGCCGCTGCAGGCCCAGGTCGCACTGGGCAGCGGCGGCATCCGCACCTCGCTGTTCGCCGCGACGGACGACGCCAACATCCCCGACGCCATCGCCTCGCAGATGGCCGACATGTTCTCCGGCGACATCGACTTCCACCGCGAACTGCGCAAGGGCGACCGCTTCAGCATCGTCTACGAAACCCTGACCGCCGACGGCGAGCCCATCACCTGGGACGGCGGCGTCGGTCGCCTGCTGGCCGGCGAGTTCACGAACAACGGCCGCACCTACTCGGCCGTCTGGTTCAAGGACAACGCCTCGGGCAAGGGCAGCTTCTACGGCTTCGACGGCCAGAGCAAGCGCCGCGCCTTCCTGGCCAGCCCGATGGAGTTCTCGCGCATCACCAGCGGCTTCGCGATGCGCTTCCATCCCATCCTCAACACCTGGCGCCAGCACAACGGCACCGACTACGGTGCCCCCACCGGCACGGCCGTGCGCTCCGTGGGCGATGGCAGCGTCGAGATGGCCGGCTGGCAGAATGGCTTCGGCAACGTCGTGCATGTGCGCCACAGCGGCGACCGCACCACTGTCTACGCCCACCTGAGCAAGATCGACGTGAAGAAGGGCCAGCGCATCGAGCAAGGCCAGCGCCTGGGCGCAGTCGGCTCCACCGGCTGGGCGACCGGCCCGCACCTGCACTTTGAGTTCCGCGTCGGCGGCCGCCACATGGACCCGCGTGCCATCGCCCGCGCCTCCGAAGCCATCACCCTGCCCAACTACGCCAAGGCGCAGTTCCAGCAGACCGTCGCCAGCGTGAAGACCCAGCTCTCCGTGGCTGAAACGATGGATGGCGTCTCTGCCGCTGACTGAGTCCCAGCTCTACATCGGGCTGATGTCGGGCACCTCGCTCGACGGCATCGACGGGGTTCTCTTCGACGCGCAGGCCCTGACCGTCACCGGCCACGTCCACGCGCCCTTCGCCCCGGCGCTGCGCGATGAACTGCTCGCGCTGAACACGCCCGGTGACAACGAATTGCACCGTGCCGCGCTGGCGGCCAACGGCGTCGCGCGCGGCTATGCCGATGTTGTCGCCCAGTTGCTGGAAGCTACCGCCACGAAGCGCGAGCAGGTCGCCGCCATCGGCGCCCATGGCCAGACCGTGCGGCATCGCCCCGACGGCATAGCGGGCTACACGACGCAGTTGTTGAACGGCGCCTTGCTGGCCGAACAGGCCGGCATCGACGTTGTCTGCGACCTGCGCAGCCGCGATGTCGCCGCCGGCGGCCAGGGCGCGCCGCTGGTGCCGGCCTTCCACCGCGCCGTCTTCGGGGCCCATGGCCAGGACACGACGGTGCTGAACCTCGGCGGCATCAGCAACCTGAGCCTGCTGTTCGCCGACGGCCGCACCGGCGGCTTCGACTGCGGACCGGCCAACTGCCTGATGGACGGCTGGATCGCGCGCCATCAAGGCCAAGCCTATGACGCCAACGGCGCCTGGGCCGCCACCGGCCGCGTGTCACCGGCGCTGCTGGCGACGCTGCTGGCCGAGCCCTTCTTCGCGCTGCCGCCGCCCAAAAGCACCGGCCGCGACCTCTTCCACCTCGGCTGGCTGCAAGCCCGGCTCATCCCCGGCCTGGCGCCGGAAGACGTGCAGGCCACGCTGCTGGAACTCAGCGCGCGCTGCGTGGCCGATGCGCTTCGGGTGCAGATGCCTGCGGCGGGATCGCTGACCGTCTGCGGTGGCGGCGCGTTGAATGGCCGGCTGATGCAGCGCCTGTCCGACCTGCTGCCTGGCGTCGCGGTCGAGTCCAGCGCCACGCGCGGCCTGCCGGTCGATCAGGTCGAAGCGGCGGCATTCGCCTGGCTGGCCATGCGCTTCAAAACAAAACGGCCGGGCAATCTGCCGGCCGTTACGGGAGCCGCTGGGCTCCGGGTGCTCGGGGCGTTGTACCCCGCTTAGCCTCTATCAGGCTGAGAAGCTCGAGCCGCAACCGCAGGTCGACGTGGCGTTCGGGTTCTTGATGACGAACTGGGCGCCCTGCAGGTCTTCCTTGTAGTCGATCTCGGCGCCCATCAGGTACTGCAGGCTCATGGCGTCGATCAGCAGCGTCACGCCGTTCTTGCTCATCTGCGTATCGTCGTCGTTGACGGCCTCGTCGAAGGTGAAGCCGTACTGGAAGCCCGAGCAGCCGCCGCCTTGCACGAACACGCGCAGCTTCAGCTCCGGGTTGCCTTCTTCGGCCACCAGGTCGCGCACCTTGTCGGCGGCGCTGTCGGTGAACACGAGAGGCACGGGAATGTCGGTGACGGGGGTATCAAGCACGGCGCTCATGGCGAGGCTCCTGTGAATCTGTCCAGAGACGAATATGGGGATTGTCCGCGCAAATACAAAAGGCCGCATGGAGCGGCCTTTTGCTGGTGCAGCGCAGAAATTAACGCTTGCTGAACTGCTTCCTGCGACGGGCGCCGTGCAGGCCGACCTTCTTACGCTCGACTTCACGCGCGTCACGCGTGACGAAGCCGGCGCGGCTCAGTTCGGGCTTCAGGGTTGCGTCGTAGTCGATCAGCGCGCGGGTGATGCCCAGGCGAAGCGCGCCGGCTTGACCCGACTCGCCGCCGCCATGCACGTTCACCTTGATGTCGAAGGCTTCGCCATTGTTCGTCAGCAGCAGGGGCTGCTTGGCGATCATGATCGAGGTCTGACGACCAAAGTAAGTGTCGATGGCTTTGCCGTTGACGATGATCTGGCCCGTGCCCTTCTTCATGAAGACGCGAGCGACCGACGACTTGCGACGGCCCGTACCGTAATTCCAGTTTCCGATCATGGCCGTTCCTTAGATCTCGAGAGCCTTGGGCTGCTGGGCGGTATGCGGGTGCGTCGGGCCTGCGTAGACCTTCAGCTTCTTGACCATGGCGTAACCAAGCGGGCCCTTGGGCAGCATGCCCTTGACGGCCTTTTCCAGCGCGCGGCCGGGATGCTTGGCTTGCATGTCCTTGAACTTCGTGGCGTAGATGCCACCGGGGTAGCCGCTGTGACGGTAGTACACCTTGTCGGTGGCCTTGTTGCCGGTCACACGGAGCTTTTCCGCGTTGACGATGACGATGAAATCACCGGTGTCCACGTGAGGCGTGTAAATGGCCTTGTGCTTGCCGCGCAAACGGAGTGCCACTTCGCTGGCAACACGTCCGAGCACCTTGTCGGTGGCGTCAATCACAAACCACTCGTGCGTCACCTCGGCCGGCTTGGCGCTGAAGGTCTTCATGAGTTGCTTTCGCTGTGCCGGCCTCAACATAAGAGAGCCGGCAATGGATGGCTGAATTCGACCGGTCTCGGTGCTTGTGTCTGATGCACAGCCTCTCAACCGGTTCTTTCCCGCAGCCTGTTGACGGAAAAGCCCACGAGTGTAGCAGCGTCAGCCATGGTTTGAAAGTGCTGGGCACGTTAACCTCGCCAAGCCGACCGGCCACACCATGCCCCGCAAACCGCCCGCGCCCTCTGCCACCCCGTCTGAAGCACCCGTGACCGACTGGGATCAGGTGCTGTCGGCCTTCGGCCCGGACCCACATCCGGCGCCGCCACCGGCCTCGCCGACGGGCGGTCCACTGGTCAGCGCGCGGGCGGCGCTGGAGCGGCTATCGACCTGGGTGCCCATCCGCTCGCTGGCACGCCGCCACCGCCGTCGCATCATCGACCACCTGCTGGCCATGGAGCCGCGCGACCGCTACCTTCGCTTCGGCTACTCGGCGTCGGACGAGCAGATTCAGAAATACGCGCTGGGCATCGACTTCAACCGCGACGAGGTGCTGGGCATCTTCAACCGCCGCCTGCAACTGGTGGCCCTGGCCCACCTGGCCTATGGCCAGCCCGCGCCGGGCGACCCGACCCGCACGATGGCCGAGTTCGGCGTCTCGGTGCTGCCCGAGTCGCGCGGCCGGGGCCTGGGGCGGCGGCTGTTCGAGACCGCCGCGCTGCACGCCCGCAACCGCGGCATCGACACCCTGTTCATCCACGCGCTGAGCGAAAACCGCCCCATGCTGCGCATCGCGACCGCCGCCGGCGCCATCGTCGAGCGCGACGGCGGCGAGTCGGCGGCCTACCTGCGCCTGCCGCCAGACTCCTTCGGCTCCCAGGTCGAACAGGCCCTGGAGCGGCATCTCGGCGAACTGGACTTCCAGTTCAAGCGCCAGGCCCAGGTGCTGAATGACTTCGTCGACAGCGTGGCCGAGGTCAAGGCGCATTTCGATAGCTCCGGGCGCGCGGCCAAGGAATGAATCAACAAACGCCCCCCGAGTCACGCCCCCCTCAGCCCGGGGGAATCAGGAATAGCGAGTAATTACCTGTCACTTGATTGCGCTACATTGAACTCCTAATGCGCCGCAAATCCGTCGGCGACGACGCCCTAACTCCCAAGGGACATGCCGTACGCCATCTATTGGATCGCCGCGCTGGCTGTTTGCGTGCTTGGCCTGGCCATCAGCCTGGTCTGGGCGCTGCGCCGGCCTGCCTACGCCAATAGAGGCTTGCCGGCGGAGTGGTCACTCACAGCACGGCCGGTGTTCACGAGCGATGAGCGCCGCGTCTTCCGGCTGCTGCGCGAGGCCCTGCCCCACCACATCGTGCTGTCCAAGCTGCCGCTGGTGCGCTTTTGCCAGCCGACCGAAGCCAAGGAAGTGCGCTACTGGTTCGACCTCCTGGGCGCCTCGCACGTGACCTTTGCCATATGCAGCCCCAACGGCCGCGTGCTGGCCGCCATCGACCTGGAAGGCGAGCGCGGTGTCACGCCGCGCAGCTCGCAGATCAAGCATGCCGTGCTGTCCGCCTGCCGCGTGCGCTATCTGCGCTGCGCGATGGACCAGCTGCCCAGCATCGCCGAGCTGCAGCTGCTCGTGCCCCAGGGCAGCAACCCGCGCGGCCCGCTACCGGCGCCGGCAGCCACCGCCAGCCTGCCCCGGCGCCGCAGCAGCGGCATGGGCGCGAGCATGGGTGAGGACGAATTCGGCAGCGACTGGGGCCAGTTCTCGCAGCCCCTGCCGCTGTGGCAGGACGCCGGTGTCTTCGGTGGTGGCAGCGGCGGGGGCGGCGAGCGCGAGCCCTACGGCGAACGCCAGCCGCGCATGCCGGCCCAACGTCATGGCCACCCGGTTGAACGCCGTACCACCCCCCAGCGCAGCCTCGACACGGCGCGCTACAACCCGCGCAGCCTGCCCGTGCTGGACGATGCCGATGACGAGGCCATGATGGACGACATCGTCGGCGTCGTCGTCGATGCGCCGCGCTACGCCACTCAGCGCCCCCGTCGAGGCTGAGCCGATCCGGCGACACTCGCCGGATGCATCAAGCGACCCCTGATCTCAGCTTCGGCGACCTGACGCCGGAGTTCATGCTCGACGCCCTCGAAGCCGCCGGCCTGCGCGCCGACGGCCGCATGCTGCAGCTCAATTCCTTCGAGAACCGCGTGCTGATGCTGCACCTGGAGGATGGCGGCGCGGCGGTCGCCAAGTTCTACCGGCCAGCGCGCTGGAGCGATGCACAGATCCTGGAAGAGCACGCCTTCGCTGCCGAGCTGGCCGCCGCCGAGGTGCCCGTCGCCGCGCCCTGGACACTGGGCAACGGTGCAACGCTTTTCCACTACCAGGGCCAGCGTGTGGCCGTCACGCCGCGCCAGGGCGGGCGCGGGCCGGAGCTGGAAGACCCCGAGGTGCTGCGCTGGATAGGCCGGCTGCTGGCCAGGCTGCATGGTGTCGGTCGCGCCCAGCCTTTTGCCGAGCGCCTGACCTGGGCCAGCGCCGCGCCCGCCCAGGCTGCGCGCGACTGGCTCATTGGCAATGAAGCCATCCAGCCCGAGCTCGCCGCCGCCTGGGACGACGCCGCACGCCGCTGCATCGAGTCAATCCAGGCCGCCTTCAACAGCCTGCCCGACCTGCAGCTGACGCGCCTGCACGGCGACTGCCACCCCGGCAACATCCTCTGGACGCCCGACCGCGGGCCGCACTTCGTCGACCTGGACGACGCCGTCATGGGACCGGCCGTGCAGGACCTGTGGATGCTGTTGCCCGGTGAGCGGGATGCCGCCCGCCGCCAGCTCTCCGCCGTGCTCGACGGCTATGAGCAGATCGCCGAGTTCGATGACCGCGAGCTGCGCCTCATCGAGCCGCTGCGCACCCTGCGCATGATCCATCACAGCGCCTGGCTGGCCCGCCGCTGGGGCGACCCGGCCTTCCCGGCCGCCTTCCCGTGGTTCGGCACGCCCAACTACTGGATGGACCAGGTCGCCCTGCTGCGCGAGCAGTTGGAGGCGATGAAGCCCAAGGACGCGCCGCCGATGGTGGCGCGAAACGAGGACGTCGTGGACTTCGACGGCGACGGCTTTGCCTGAACGCCGCTGATCGACATCAAGGCAGCGGGCTGGTCAGCACCAGCTGATAGCCATCCGGGTCGCGCAGCCAGAACTCCCAGTTGCCGTTCTCACTCCACTGCCGGGGCCTGACGACGTCCACGCCCAAGCCTTCGGCGCGCTCGACGGCGGCATCGAAGTCGGCCAGCTCGAACCACAGCAGCACGCCGTTGCCATGAGGCAGCGCGGGGTCGCCGAGCGGACCGTGATGGTGCTCGACTTCCCAGCGATGCAGCTGCAGCACCAGTCGCCCGCTGGCGTCGTTGATCCGCTCGTACTCATCGCCACCATGACCGCTCTGGGCGCCCAGCAGGCGCTGATACCACTGGCTGCTGGCGGGCACATCGTGGACGCAGATCAACGGGGCGAGTTGCATGGCGGCTCTTTCGGGGAAGGGCGTGAAATGCTAGCGGCAAGCTGGGGTCGATAGGCAAAAATACTGGATATACATACAGTCTTGTGGTCTGATTCAAGCTCCGGTTTCTTCCCCGCTCCGCTGCTTCGGCCATGTTGTTCCCCGCTGCCAATACCCCTGCCAACCCGCCGCCCTTGGGACCACTGCCGCCGGCCAGCGCGCGTGGCCGACTGGCGCTGGAGGCGCATCTGGAAGGCCGGCTGTGGCGCGGCAGCAGCCTGAGCACGGCCACCGACCCGACGCTACCGAGCGGCTTCGCGGCGCTTGACGCCGAGCTGCCCGGCGGCGGCTGGCCACTGCGAGCCGTCACCGAGCTGCTGACGCCGCAAGCCGGCGTGCTGGAGTGGCGGCTGCTGGCGCCCGCCCTGCACGGCTGGTGGGCCGGGCAGGCGCTGCCGGCGGCCGCTCCCGGGCGCCGGGCTCGCGCTGCCACGCCGGTGCTGCGCTCGCTGCTGCTCATCAACCCGCCGCACACGCCGCATCTGCCGGGCCTGCAGGCGCTGGGCCTGCCGCATGCAGCGCTGGTCTGGGTGTCGGCCACCACACCCGCTCAAGCGCTCTGGGCGGCGGAGCAAGCCATCAAGTCGCGCGTGGCCGTGCTGGCCTGGCTGCCCGAGGCGCGGCCGGAGCAGATCCGGCGGCTGCAGGTCGGCATGCTGAGTTCGGACGCGCCGGCCTTTCTGGTGCGGCCCGAGCGCGTACAGCAACAGTCTTCGGCCGCGCCGCTACGCCTTGTCGTGCAGCCAGGCGATGGCTGGGGGTTGAACGTGCATCTACTCAAACGTCGCGGGCCGGCGCATGAGGGCTGGCTGGAACTACCGGCCGTGCCGGGCGAGGTGGAGCCACTGCTGACGGCCGCCAAGCGCAAGCCTGCGCCCGCACCGGCCCCGGTGCCTTCACCCACGCCGGCCAGCCCCCCGATGGATCGCCCCCATGCGCTGGCTCGCGCTGTGCTGCCGGCCTGATGCGCCCGCCGGCGACGTCGACGCCCTGGCCTGGCTGGCGTTGAGCTTCACGCCGCGCGTGGCGCGGCTGGAGGAGGCGGTCGTCGCCGAGGTGTCGGCCAGCCTGCGGCTGTTCGGCGGCGCGCGGGCGCTGCGCGGCAAGCTACAGGCACAGGCCGAGCTGGTTGGGTTGAGCGTGGGCGCCATGGCCTGGGCACCCACCGCACTGGCCGCGCTGGCGCTGGCGCGCAGCCCCGACACGCCGCACACCGGCCGCCTGAGCGAACGCCTTGATGCGCTGCCGCTCGCGGCCCTCAGCGCCGCCCAGGCCCACCACGCGATGCTGGCCCGCCTGGGCTGCCGGCATCTCGGCGAACTGCGCCGGCTGCCGCGCCCCGCCCTGGCCAAGCGCTTCGGCCCCGCGCTGCTGAAGGCACTGGATCAGGCCTATGGCGACCTGCCCGAGGTGCACACGTGGCTGACGCTGCCCGAGCGTTTCGCCGCGCGGCTGGAGCTGCCCTGGCGCGTCGAGCACGCCCCCGTGCTGCTGCATTTTGCCGAGGTGCTGCTGCGCCAGCTCTGTGCCTTCCTCGCCGCGCGCCATGCGGGCGTGCGCGCGCTGCGCCTGGGTTGGCAGCACGACGCGATGCGTGCCCGCGACGTGGCCGACAGCGGCGAGCTGACCGTGGCCACGGCCGAAACCACGCGCGACCTGCGCCGCCTGACGCGCCTGCTGGCCGAGCACCTGGCCCGCACGACGCTGGCCGCGCCGGCCGGGGAGATCAGCCTCGGCGCCGACACCCTGCTGCCGCTGGAGGAAGGCAGCGCCAGCCTGCTGCCCGGCCCGAGCGACCCGCAGGAGCGCACGACGACGAATGCGTTGCTGGAGCGGCTGTCGGTGCGGCTGGGCGCGGGCCATGTGCGCGAAGGCCGGCTGCACGAGGATCACCGCTTGGCTGAGATGCAGCGCTGGCAGGCCTGGCCGGCGCCGCCATCACCGCCAGTGCGCCGCCCACCGGGCCCGCAACCCACCTGGCTCGTTGAGCCGCCTCAGCCGCTGCGTTGCGATGCGCAGGAGCAGCCGCTGTACGCGGGGCCATTGGCGCGCATCAGCGGGCCGCATCGGGTGGAAGCTGGCTGGTGGGACGGCGGCATGCAGTCGCGGGACTACTTCGTCTTCCGCAGCAGCGCACGAGGCCTGCTGTGGGTGTACCGCGAGCGGCTGCCGGCAGCGGCCACTCCCGCAGGTTGGTTCCTGCATGGCGTGTTTGCATGAGCCCGCCGATCTCGGACCGCGACGAGCGCCTGATCGACATGCGCGCACAGGGCTTCACGTCAGACGCCGAGCTTCGTCGCGATGCCAACGCTCCGAAACGCCAGGCCGCCCGCCACCCGGCGCCACGGCAGGCGGGCCACGTGCCGCGATACGCCGAGCTGCATTGCCTCACGGCCTTCAGCTTCCTGCGTGGCGCGTCGGAACCTGCCGAGCTGGTGGAACGCGCCGTCACGCTCGGCTACGAGGCGCTGGCCATCACCGACGAATGCTCCCTGGCCGGCGTCGTGCGCGCACACAAGCAGCTTCGCGAGATGCGCGAGGCGGCGCACCACGTCTTGAAGGAGGCCGCGAAAGAAGCTGGCCTGGCGGATGAATACATCGAAGAGATCGAGCAACCCCAGTTGATGAAGCTGCTGATCGGCAGCGAGTTCCTCGTTCGCGATGACGCCGGCACGCCGCGCTTCAAGCTCGTGCTGTTGGCACAGAACCTCAACGGCTACGGCAACCTCAGCCAGTTCATCACCCGGCTGCGGCGCGCCAGCCCGGTCAAGGGAGAGTACACGCTGCCCTGGCGTCAGATCGCGCCTGAGTTGCTGACTGACTGCCTTGCGCTCATCGTGCTGCCGCGCGAGGCCAGCAATGCCGAGCTGCTGGCCCCGGCACAGTGGGCGCTGCAGCACTTCACCGGCCGCGCATGGATTGCCGTCGAACTGCTGCGCGAAGCCAGGGACGCGCTGTGGCTGCAGCGGCTGCAACAGCTGTCGGAAGACACCGCGCTGCCGCTGGTGGCCTCGGGCGACGTGCATTTCCACGTGCGCTCGCGCAAGGCGCTGCAGGACGTGATGACCGCGACCCGATTGAACCGCCCGGTGGCCGACTGCGGCTTCGACCTGCAGCCCAACGCGGAGCGGCATCTGCGCACGCGGCAGCGCAATGCGCAAATCTGCCCACCCGATTTGCTGGCCGAGACGTTGCGAGTGGCCGAACGCTGCACATTCACGCTCGACGAGATCCGCTACCAGTACCCCAGTGAGGTCGTGCCGCCTGGGCGCACCGCCATGCAGCACCTGCGCGAACTGACCTATGCCGGCGCCTACAAGCGTTGGCCTCAGCCCGGCGGCGTGCCCGACGCCTTCAAGCGCCGCATCGAGCATGAACTCGACCTGATCGAAGACGTGCGCTACGAGCACTACTTCCTGACCGTGGCCGAGGTGGTCGACCACGCCCGCAGCCTGGGCATCCTCTGCCAAGGACGAGGCTCAGCCGCCAACAGCGTCGTCTGCTACTGCCTGCACATCACGTCGGTGGACCCGGCCGAAAGCACGCTGCTGTTCGAACGTTTCATCAGCAAGGAACGCAACGAACCGCCCGACATCGACGTGGACTTCGAGCACGACCGCCGCGAACTCGTCATCCAGCACCTCTACGAAAAGTACGGCCGCGACCGCGCCGCGCTGACCGCCGTCGTCATCTGCTACCGCCCGCGCAGCGCCATCCGCGACGTCGGCAAGGCGCTGGGCTTCAGCGAAGAGCAGTTGGAGATCATGCGCAAGGACCACAGCGGCTGGGTGTTCGACGTCTTCCCCGACAACCACCGTGACGCTTTGCTGCAACGGCTGGGTATCCCCGACGACGACCCACGCCTGCTGCAGCTCATCACGCTGGCCCGCCAACTTAACGGCCTGCCGCGCCACCTCTCCCAGCACGTCGGCGGCTTTGTGCTGACCGATGGCCCGCTCGAACGCCTGGTGCCCATCGAGAACGCGACGATGGCGAACCGCAGCGTCATCGAATGGGACAAGGACGACATCGACGAACTGAAGATGATGAAGGTCGACGTGCTGGCACTGGGCATGCTCAGCGCGCTGCGCCGCTGCTTCGAACTGGTCAATCCGATGCGCGGCACGACCTACGACCTCGCCACCACGCCGCAGAAATGCGAAGACACCTACGACATGATCTGCGCGGCCGACACCGTCGGCGTGTTCCAGATCGAAAGCCGCGCGCAGATGTCCATGCTGCCGCGCCTGCGGCCGCGCTGCTACTACGACCTCGTCATCGAAGTCGCCATCGTTCGGCCCGGTCCCATCGAAGGCGGCATGGTGCATCCGTACCTCAAGAAGCGGGCGCTGCCGGAAGACCAGGTCGACTACCCCAGCGAAGAGCTCAAGGTCGCGCTCAAGCGCACGCGCGGTGTGCCCATCTTCCAGGAGCAGGTCATGCAGGTCGCCATGATCGCCGCCGGCTTCACGGCCGGCGAGGCCGATGAACTGCGCCGCGCGATGGCCGCCTGGAAGCGTCCGGGCGTGCTCGACAAGTATTACGACAAGGTCGTCACCGGCATGCGCAAGAACGGCTATGACGATGCCTTCGCCAAGCAGATCTTTGCCCAGATCAAGGGCTTCTCCAGTTACGGCTTCCCGGAGTCCCACGCGGCCAGCTTCGCGCTGCTCACCTACGTCAGCTGCTGGCTCAAGCACCACGAGCCGGCAGCCTTCCTGTGCGCACTGCTGAACTCGCAACCGCTGGGTTTCTACAGCCCCAGCCAGTTGGTGCAGGACGCACGGCGGCATGACGTCGAGGTGCGCGCCATCGACGTCAACCACAGCGATGCCGACAGCACCCTCGAACCCCGTGCCAACGAGCACCAGCCGGCGGTGCGATTAGGCCTGCGCCTCGTCAGCGGCTTAGGCGCGGCGGCCGCCCAGCGCATCGAAGCCGTCCGAGCGCTCAACGGCGAGTTCCTTCACCCGCAAGACCTGGCCCACCGCGCCCACCTCACGCAGGCCGACATGCAACACCTGGCAGCCGCCGACGCGCTCACCAGCCTCGCCGGCCATCGTCGCCAACAGGTCTGGCAGGCCTCGGCACTGCACGCCATGCCGCCAATGCTGCAGGGCAGCCTGCTGCCCGAAGACGACCTGGCGCTGCCCGCCGCCGCCGAAGGCGAAGAGGTGCTGTGGGACTACGCCGCCACCGGCCTGACACTGCGCTGCCACCCGCTGGCGCTGCTGCGCCCGCGACTGGCCAAGGAAGGCTGGCTCAACGCCGCGCAGTTGCAAGACCACAAGAGCGGCCGCCGCGCCCGCGCCTGCGGCATCGTCACCGGCCGCCAGAAGCCGCAGACCGCCAAGGGCACCCTCTTCATCACGCTGGAAGACGAAACCGGCAACGTCGCCGTCATCGTCTGGCCCGACCTCTACGCCGAGCACCGCGAGGTCATCCTCGGTGCTCGACTGCTGGCGGTGGAAGGCACATGGCAAAAGGGCGATGGCGGCGTGCGCCACCTGCTGGGGCGAAAGTTCACCAACCTCAACCCGCTGCTCGGCCGCCTGCCAACCGAGAGCCGGGATTTCCGTTAGGGCTTGAAGGCCGCCGCCTCCAGCGTGCAGCCCGCCGGCAACTGCGGTGCCGTCAAGGGGGCCTGGCCCGAGCAGTCCCAGACGATGCCGCGCTTCTCGTCGCGCTGCGGTGTGAACACCAGCGTGCCGACGGACGACTCCACGCTCAGCAACATGCCTTCGGCATCAAATGCCAGCCGGCTGCCGTCCGACGCCACCTCGGCCAAGCCGATGCTGGCCAGCGACTCGGGGACGTCGCCATCGGCCATGTACTTCTGAGCCAGCCCGGCGCGGGTGGCCTCGGAGGCCTGCACCGCCTGCGTCAGCTTGGCCTTGGTCGTGTAGGTCTTGTACTGAGGGATCGCCACTGCGGCCAGGATGCCGATCACGTAGACCAGCATCAGCGCGCCAAAGGCACCGCCCAGACGCCCGGCATAGGGCACGAAAAGCGCCAGCACATAGGCCAGCGGGTTGCGCCCCGGCAGGGCCTCGCCCGTCACGCGCGCCACGCGCTTGGTCAGCCAGGGGTAGCCGGAGGTCAGCTCGTGGAAGGACATCCAGAAGCCCGTGCCGAGGCGGGCCTGGCGCGCATAGGCGGCCATGTCCATCTGCTGCCAACGCTGCGGCCCAGCCGCCAAGGCCGCCAGCGCGCGTGCCGCCGCCTCGCCTGTACTGCTGCAGGCCAGGCCATGCAGGTCGCAGGTGGTCTCCTTGGCGCGGGCATAGGCGCCGCCGATGAGCGGCAGCCAAGCCACCGGCATGCGCAGCAGGCCGGCGAAGGCATGGTCGCGCTTGATATGACCCAGCTCATGGCCAACGTAGAAGCGCACGCCGTCTGGATGAGACTGCATCGCATCGACCACGCCCGACAGCAGCACGACGAAACGCTGCCCCAGGAACTGCGCGGCGAACGCATTCAGCATGCCGCCGCCCTGCAGGACATAGGCCTCGGGCGGCTTGCTCATGCCGAGCTTGTCGCAGCAGTCGGTGAACTGCGCGTGCAGAACGGGGAACTGCTCGGCACTCAGCTCCACGCCATTGCCCCGCACGTGTGCCACCAGCGCCGACTGCGCAAACACATAGAGCACGAAGCCCAGCAGCAGCACGCCCAGAACGACGCCAAAGGTGCCGACGATCAACCCCAGCCAGGCCAGCGCGCCCAATCCCAGCAGCACGGCGCCCAGAGTGCGCTCACGCGGATGTACCCAATCCTTCACCTTTGATCTCCCTGTTTGTAAAACTCTATGAAGAGGCCGCGCAGTCTGCCGGCCCAGTCACCCCGCCGACAGCGTAAAAACCCATGCGTGGCGCGCACTTGCCGTCCCGCCGGCACGTCGGGGATCTGCCGGGGCGCCAAGCGCGTAGAACGCGGGCGGTGTAAGTTGCGCCCATTCTGGGCCGACCGACAGTTCAGCCCCAAGCCCAGAGAACCCGAGAGCCTTACTCATGCTGATCCGAATCCCCGCCGCCCACGAGCCCCTGCCCAGCGAGATCACGCCGCGCTCGGTTTACCTGAACCGCCGCAGCGCCCTGGCTGGACTGGGCCTCGCTGCCGCATCGCCGCTGGCGCTGGCCCAGTCAGCCCCCGGCGGCGGCAAGCTGGCCAAGCTGCCGGGCGCGCGTTCGGCCGTCGCCGGCGGCATGGTGCTGGACAAGCCCACCGCCTATGCCGATGCGACCTCGTACAACAACTACTACGAGTTCGGCACCGACAAGTCAGAGCCCGCGCAGCGCGCCCACACGCTGAAGACGCGGCCGTGGACGGTGGCCGTCGAAGGCGAATGCGCCAAACCGGGCAACTACGACATCGACGCGCTGCTCAAGCTCAGCGCCCAGGAGGAGCGCATCTACCGCCTGCGCTGCGTGGAGGGCTGGAGCATGGTCGTGCCCTGGGTGGGCTATTCGCTGTCCGAACTGATCAAGCGAGCGGAGCCCACCGGCAAGGCCAAGTTCGTCGAGTTCACGACGCTGGCCGACCGTTCCCAGATGCCCGGCCTGCGCTCCGGTGTGCTGGACTGGCCCTACGTGGAGGCCCTGCGCCTGGACGAAGCCATGCACCCGCTGGCGCTGCTGACCTTCGGCATGTACGGCGAGGTGCTGCCCAACCAGAACGGCGCGCCGGTGCGCGTGGTGCTGCCCTGGAAATACGGCTTCAAGTCGGCCAAGAGCATCGTCAAGATCCGCTTCACCGAGAAGCAGCCGCGCAGCAGCTGGGAGCAGAGCGCGCCGCAGGAGTACGGCTTCTATTCCAACGTGAACCCCAACGTGCCCCACCCACGCTGGAGCCAGGCGGCCGAGCGGCGCATCGGCGAGGACGGCCTGTTGGCCAAGAAGCGGCCGACGCTGATGTTCAACGGCTACGAGGCTCAGGTAGGCCAGCTCTACGCGGGCATGGACCTGAAAAAGTTCTATTGAGCCAATGAAGCGTGCCCTGTCGACTGCGCTGCTGAGCCGGGCCGCCAAGCCGCTGCTGTTCATCGCCTGCCTGGCGCCGCTGGCCTGGCTGGTCTACGCGGCGGCCACCAACCATCTCGGCGCCAACCCGGCCGAGGCGCTGATCCGATCCCTGGGCGACTGGACGCTGCGCGGCCTGTGGCTGACGCTCACCATCACGCCGCTGCGCGAGCTGACGGGCCTGGCCGCGCTGGCCAGATTCCGCCGCATGCTGGGCGTGTTCACGTTCAGCTACGCCAGCCTGCATCTGCTGGCCTACGGCTGGCTGGACATGGGCCTGGCGCTGGACGACATCGCCGCCGACATCGTCAAGCGGCCCTTCATCCTGATGGGCTTCACGGCCTGGGCGCTGATGGTTCCGCTGGCAGCCACCAGCTTCAACAAGGCCATCAAGGCGCTGGGCGCCGGGCGCTGGAAGACGCTGCACAAAGTGGTCTACGCCGTTGCCGTCATCGCGCTGCTGCACTTCATCTGGATGCGCGCCGGCAAGCAGAACTTTGCCGAGCCGGCCGTCTACGGCGCGATCCTGGCGGTGTTGCTTGGCTGGCGCGTCTGGAAGCGGTTGCCCGTCAAACGGAGCTGACTGGGATAATTCGCGGCTTTGCCCCTGCCGCGCCCATGCCCAGCCCCACTTCCATCGACGTAGCCATCCTCGGCGGCGGCCCCGCCGGCTGCAGCGCCGCGTCCTGGCTGGGCCAGATGGGCATGACGTCGCTGCTCGTCGAGCGCGAACCGCGGCTGTGCGCCGCACTGGCCGGTCTCCACTTCGCCCAGGACTGGGTGCTGGGCGAGCCGGCCGCCCACCTGGCCGCCTTGGGTGAGCACTACGCCGCGCAAGCCCGGGCCACGCCGGGCCTCACGCTGCGCCTGGGCACGCGGGCCGAATCCGCCCGCCACGCGGCCGGCAACTGGACGCTGCAGCTGGCCACCGGCGAGCATGTGCAGGCCCGCGCCCTGCTCGTCGCCACCGGCCTGCGCCTGCTGCGCCCGGCGCGCTACTTCGCCGTGCCGCACGAGCGCGTGCTGGACGCGGCCCAGTTGACCACGCGCCGCGAAACCCTGCCCACAGGCCGCGTGCTGCTGCTGGGCGCCGGCGACAACGCGGCCGAGAACGCCCTCTTCCTGGCCGACCGCGGCCATGACGTGACGCTGTGGGCGCGTGGCAGCTGGCGCGCGCAGATCCACCTGGCCGAACGCGCCGCCGCCCACCCACGCATCACGCTGCGCCTGGCCACGGTGCTGCCCGAGGCGTTGCTGCACGACGCGGCCGGTGTCACGGTCGGCGCCGAGCGCTTTGACTTTGTCGCCGCGCTGCTGGGCTTCGAGCCCGAGCCGTCGGTCTTCACCTTGCTGGACGAGGCTTCGCGCCAGCGCGCCTTCGTCGCCGGTGACGCCAGCCGCCGCTGGCACCCCTGCGTGCAGACGGCGCTGGCCGATGGCGTGCAGGCGGCCAAGCAGATCGAGCTGGCGCTGCGCCCGCAGGTCGCCGCCGCGCCGCAGCGCTACAACAACCGCCAGGTCATCCACCTGCAGGGCCTGCGTTTCCGCGCCAACCTGGGCGTGCTCGACTTCGAGCGCACCGGGCCGCAGCCCATCCAGGTCGATGCCGAAGTGAACCTCGGCGCGATGCCGGTCGTCGCGCGCGACGCCGACATCGGCCATGTGCTCGACTACCGCCGCGTGCGCACCGCCATCATTGACGAGTGCACGGCCGAGCACACCGACCTCGTCGAAGCCCTGCTGGGCAAGCTCTGCAACCGCCTGATGGGCCTGCCCGGCGTCGTCGGCGTGCGCCTGAAGCTGACCAAGCTAGAAATCTTTCCCGACTGCGAAGTCGCAATCAGCACCGAACTGGGTGCATGGTGAACAACATGTCTGAAGTCCTCGATTTCGCCGATCAAGCCGCCGCCGACAAGAAGGCGGCGTACGAGATCAACAAGTTGTCCAAGCGCCTGCACCGCCAGGTGGGCCAGGCCGTCACCGACTTCAACATGATTGAAGACGGCGACAAGGTCATGGTCTGCCTGTCCGGCGGCAAGGACAGCTACGCCATGCTGGACATCCTGATCAACATGCAGCAGCGTGCGCCGATCAAGTTCAGCCTGGTGGCCGTCAACCTCGACCAGAAGCAGCCCGGCTTCCCCGAGGAGGTGTTGCCCAACTACCTGCGCTCGCGCGGCGTGGATTTCCACATCGAGACGCAGGACACCTATTCCATCGTCAAGCGCCTCATCCCCGAGGGCAAGACGACGTGCTCGCTGTGCTCGCGCCTGCGCCGCGGCATCCTCTACCGCGTGGCGGGTGAGTTAGGCGCCACCAAGATCGCGCTGGGCCACCACCGTGACGACATGGTCACGACGCTGTTCCTGAACATGTTCTTCGGCAGCCGCATGAAGGGCATGCCGGCCAAGCTGGTCAGCGACGACGGCAAGAACGTCGTCATCCGCCCACTGGCCTATGTGAAGGAGCCCGACCTCGTGCGCTGGGCCGAGCACCGCGAGTTCCCCATCATTCCGTGCAACCTCTGCGGCAGCCAGGAGAACCTGCAACGCGTGCAGGTCAAGGCCATGATCAACGAATGGGAGAAGCGCTACCCGGGCCGCATCGACAACATCTTCACGGCCATGAGCAAGGTCGTGCCGTCGCACCTGATGGACAAGAAGCTGTTCCCGTTCGAGACCATGAAGGCGACCGGCGTGGCCGAGCCGGATGGCGACATCGCCTTCGACGATGACGAGAGCTGTGCGCCGCCGGCCACGGCCAATGTCGTACGCCTGACGCGCGATTGAGCCTTCCGGGATCGCGGCGCAGCCAAAAGGCTGATTGCTGACATTTGGATGCACCCACACACACTGCGGCAAACTCGCCGCCTCAAGATCAGCGGCACAAGCCGCAAATCCAGGAGGCTCGCATGTTCACCCCCACTCGTCGGCTGGTTCTGACCAGCCTGGCCGCCGCCGCCACGCTGGCCATCACCGGCTGCACCGGCCCGTACACCGTCGGTGCCGACGTTTCCAGCTATGGCAGCTGGCCGGCCGACCGCAAGCCGGGCACCTTTGCCTTTGACCGCCTGCCCTCGCAGCAGCAGAACGAAGAAGCTACCAAGCGCCAGACGGCGCTTGAAGACGCCGCCAAGGCCGCGCTGGAGAAGGCCGGCTTCAAACCGGCGGCTGATGCAAAGAGCGCCGATATCCTCGTCACGCTGGGCGCCCGCGTTACTGCTTACGACCCCGTGCCCTGGGACGACCCGCTGTGGTGGCGCTGGCGCGGCCGCCTGCTGTCGCCGCGCTACGGCTATGTCGGCAACGGCCCCTGGGGCTGGCGCCAGGACCCCTTCTTCGACCGCCGCTACGACCGCGCCGTGGCCGTGCTGCTGCGTGACCGCGCCAGTGGCGAGGCGCTGTACGAGACGCATGCCAGCAACGAGGGCATCTCTTCGGGCGACGCCGTGCTGACGCCGCTGTTCGACGCCGCGCTGGCCGAGTTCCCCGCCGTCAACCCGAAATCGCATCGCGTCGCGGTGCAAGCCATCCGCTGAAGCACGGCCGCGCCATGCGGCCTGACCATAATCGCGACTTCGTTCAAACGTAGTCGCAAGGCAGGCATGGCGCTCAATATCGTGATCATGGCGGCGGGCAAGGGCACGCGCATGAAGTCCGCAACGCCCAAGGTGTTGCACAAGCTCGCGGGCCGATCTTTGCTGGCCCATGTGCTCAAGAGCGGCGAGCCACTGGCCGCCGAGGCACGCATCGTCATCACCGGCCATGGCGCCGAGCAGGTGGAGGCTGCGGTGGCCGAAGACATCGGAACCGCGGCGCAAGCCGCGGGGGGCATCTCCTTCGTGCGCCAGATGCCCCAGCTCGGCACCGGCCACGCCATCCAGCAGGTTGTGCCCGTGCTGGCCGGCGAAGGCACGACGCTGATCCTCAACGGCGACGTGCCCCTGATCGCCACGGCTACCGCCAAGGCCCTCATCGAGGCCTGCGCCGGCCACGCGCTGGTGCTGCTGACGGTGGACCTGGCCGACCCGACCGGCTACGGCCGCATCGTGCGCGACCAGGACGATGGCGGCGTGCTCGCCATCGTCGAGCACAAGGACGCCACGCCCGCGCAGCGCCTCATCCGCGAGGGCTACAGCGGCATGATGGCCGCGCCCACCGGCGCGCTCAAGCGCTGGGTCGGCCAGCTGACCAACAACAACGCCCAGGGCGAGTACTACCTGACCGACATCGTCGCCATGGCCGTGGCCGAGGGCCTGCCGGTGCTGGGCATCAAGGCCGGCAGCGAGACCGAGGTGCTGGGCGTCAACGACCCCGTGCAGCTCGCGCAACTGGAGCGCGCCTTCCAGGCCCAGCAGGCCGAAGGCCTGATGCGCGCCGGCGTGCGCCTGGCCGACCCGACCCGCTTCGACCTGCGCGGCACGCTGACGCATGGCCAGGATGTCGAGATCGACGTGAACTGCGTGTTCGAGGGCAAGGTCTCGCTGGGCGACGGCGTGCGCGTCGGCGCCAACTGCGTGATCCGCAACGTGACCATCGCCGCCGGCGCGCGCATCCACGAGTTCACGCACATCGACGGCGAGGCGCTGGGCGCCAGCGTCGGCGAGGGCTCGCTGATCGGCCCCTTCGCCCGCCTGCGCCCCGGCGCGCAACTGGGCTCGGACGTCCACATCGGCAACTTCGTCGAAGTGAAGAACTCGACGCTGGCCAACGGCGCCAAGGCCAACCACCTGGCCTATCTGGGCGACGCGACGGTGGGCGAGCGCGTCAACTTCGGCGCCGGCTCCATCACGGCCAACTACGACGGCGCCAACAAGCACCGCACCACCATCGGCAACGACGTGCATGTGGGCTCCAACTGCGTGCTTGTCGCGCCAGTCACGCTGGGCAATGGCGCCACGATCGGCGGTGGCTCGACCATCACCAAGGACGTCGAACCCGGCAGCCTGGCCGTGGCGCGCGGCAAACAGGTGGCGCTGAGCGGCTGGACCCGTCCCACGAAGAAGCGTTGAATAGTGAACTAGTTCCGGCGATTGCTTCACGCTGCCCGAGGTGAGGGGGCCCTCGCCGGACCGGCCCGCCGTTAGGATGGCCCTGCCTCACGAACACCGCAGCACCCATGGCCCACGAACTCGACTTTGCCGCGCTCTCGCTTGACGATGCCGTCCCGGTTGACCTGGGCGCGTTCGAAGCGGTGCAGGCCCTTGAGGAAGCGGATGCCCGCAACCGCGCGCTGGAACTGAAGGCCCAGGCCTGCGACAACGCGGCCGAAGCCTGCTGGTACCTGGCCCGCAGCCTGGGCGCTGCGCGCGACCTGCCGCAGGACGGCGAAGCCAGCCTGGAACTGCTGTTCCAGCTTATCGGCGCACTGGCCGACCTGCCCACAGATGTCGCCGCCACACCCCTGCCCGAAGTGGTGGGCGGCCGTGACGACGGCATCACCGAACTCTGCCTGCAGCTCGAAGCCGCACGCGACGTGACGGAAGAAGCGCTGATCGACGCTGAGCTGGCACCGGCGCGCAGCCAGTTCTGCCACTGACCACTCTTCTCCAATGACAAAGGCGCCTCGCAAGGCGCCTTTGTCGTTTCAGGCCGGACCGATCAGAGGCCGCTGGGTGCCTGGCTGACCACCGTTGCCGGCGGCAGCGTCAACCGGTTGTCGACCGCCTTGACGCCCGCTGCGGACGACGCGACGACCGTCGCGCGCTCCCGGGTCGGTGCGTCGGGCGCCTGGCCTTCCAGCTTCACGACACCATGGTCCGTGCTGACAGCGATGGGCACTGCAGCCAGCGTGGAGTCGGATGCCAGCGCGCTCCGCACCTGCACCGTGATGCCGGCGTCCTCGGCGGCAGGCACCGGTGCCTGGGCCAGCGGCGGCGTGCCGGGCGAGGTCGAACTTGCAGCACCAGGCGTGACCGGCACCGCCGAGGCTAGCGGCGGCGTCACCGACGTGGGGCCGGCAGCCGTGGGCGGCAGCGTCAGGGGCGCCGTGCCCGGCTGGATGACCGGCGCAGGCTCGACTGGCGCGGTGGCGACCGTCGTCGGCGCCTGCTGACTCGGCAGCGGCTCAAGCGCCGCGCTGCGCGGGTTGGCACGCAGCACCAGGTCCGGGCGCGGCGCGGGCACATTGGCCTGGGCGATGGCGCGGGTCTCGGCGGCCGGTTTCACCGTCGTCAGCGAGGGGGCCGGGCGGGCCGGGGCGGGCGCGGCAGCTTCGGGCGTCGTCGCAGGCGCGGCGGCCGGGGTGTCGTCGCGGTCGGCCGCTGGCGGCGGTTCGGGCGTGACGGCGGCGACCTGGGTCGGCGGCTCGGCGCTGCTGATGACAGCCGGCGAGATCGGCGCTTCGGACGGCCGGTTCAGCGACCACACAGCCATCGCAGCGATGACGGCGGCGCCAGCACCGGCAGCGATCATCCAGCTCAGTTGGTTCTGGCGCTGCGGCGGCAGCGCGGCGGCGCGTTGCTGCGGCCGTGCGTCGATCGAGGCCATGCGGGGCGTCACCAGCGGCGTGGTCGACAGCGACGGCGACACCTGCGGCTCATTCATGCGAATGGCGCTCGCCGGCAGCTTGGCGCCACGCATGGGCAAGCCAGCATGGGAAGCTGCGGGCTTGTGCGTGTCGGACAGGGTGCCCGGGGTGGTGTCGATGTGATCGGCCCAACCTTCGGCGTGAATTGATTTCGGGAATTTCATGTTGGCCTCCTGTCGTCGTGTTATCGACGTTTGCGGTGAAGCCAACTTTGCTCGTGCCGGGCCTTGCGACCTGCCGGTGCAAGGGCCCTCTCCTTGTAGGACAGAGGGCTGGACGCGTATGCAGTTGTGAGCGCTGTGAGGAAGAGGCCTAAAACCCGCGCACCGGCAACGCCTCGTCACGCTGCAGCCAGTTGCGCGGCGAGTAGCGGCTGCTCGCGTCGGTCACGTGCAGCGTGTAGGCATGGCGCGATTTCCCGGAGCGGTTGGCGGCCGAGTAATGCGGCAGCAAGCCATGGAAGACGACCAGCGAGCCGGCTTCGACCTCGAGCGGGATGGCCTCGCGCGAATCGGCTGCGGGCCAGGGCGTCGCGTCAACCGCCTCCATCCATGCCTGGCGGCCGTCTCGCACGAAGCGCTCGCGCAGCACGCCGCGCGTGCCCCGGTGGCCACCGGGCTCGGTCCACAGGCAGCCGTTCTGCAGCGTCGCGTCTTCCAGCGCGAACCAGAAGGTCGTCACGGTGAGCGGATCGCTCTCGAAGAAGCTGGCGTCCTGGTGCCAGCGCACCTCGCCGCCGATGCCGGGCTGCTTGAAGATGAACATGCTCTGCCAGACCTGCGGCCGGGCCAGGCCCAGCTCAGCCGCCACGCCGCGCAGCGCATCGCCCTTGGAGAAGGCGCTGAACACCGGGTCCAGGTCATGCATGGCATGGCCGATCTTGTTGATGGCCAGCGCCTTGTCGACGCGCAGCCGGCCGTCGCTGTCGAAGGCCTCCTCCTCGAAGAAGCAGCGCACCTGGTTGCCGCTGTCGAGGAAGTAGTCGTCGACATGGCGCTGCTGCTCCTCGGTGGTGAAGACGGGGCGCTGCTCGCCGGGGTCGAAGGCGTCGACGATCTCCAGCGCGCGGGCGCGCAGCGCGGCGATGTCGGCGGCGGCCTTGAAGCCCGGGATGACGAGAAAGCCTTGTTCGGCGTAGCGGGCTGCGTCAACAGTCATGAGGATGCTCGAGGAGTTGTGCGGATTGTGTGGCCGCCAAGGCGCGCCCACAGTCCTGCGCAAATCACTTCCGGAGAGCCCTGATGAAAGCGCTGAAGATCCTGCTGATCGCCGTCGTCGTGCTGCTAGCCCTGCTCATCGGCGGCGGGCTGCTGCTGTCGCCCAAGTTCAGCGTGTCGCGCACGGTCGTCGTCAACGCCCCACCCGAGAAGATCTACGCGCTCATCGCCGACCCGCGCGGCTGGAAGCAGTGGAGCGCCTGGAACCAGCGCGACCCGGCCATGGCCATCGAATACAGCGGCCCGGCCTCCGGCGCCGGCGCCGTCTGGGCCTGGAAGAGCAAGAGCCAGGGCGATGGCCGCATGACCTTCACCACCGCCGATGCGCCCAGCCGCGTGGGCTATGAGCTCTTCTTCCCCGACTTCGGCACCACGTCCACCGGCACGTTCCGACTGGACGCGAACGGTGGCGGCACCCAGGTCACCTGGACGATGGATGGCGACATGGGCGCCAACCCGGTCTACCGCTGGATGGGCCTGTTCATGGACAAGATGGTGGGGCCTGACTTCGCCGCCGGCCTGGCCAACCTGAAGGCCCTGGCCGAGAAGGGCTGATCCTCAAACGCTGGCGCGCGCCCCCCTCGGGATGGGGGGCAGTCGCGCGCTGGCGTGGATTGACCCGGCCGCGCCATCGGAGCAACGTTGCGCAGTCTCACTGCACTGACGCAAAGGAAGCGCCCATGACCTCACTGCTCCAACGCGCGCGGCTCTGGCTGGCTGCGCTGCTGCTCACGCCGTCCCTGCTGCTGGCCGCGCCCTACGAGGTGATCGGCGGCATCGGCTCGAATCAGACCGGCGGCCCCTTCATCACCGACCTCGGCAACGGCACGTCGCGCTGGGTCACCCAGCTGGACTGGACCAACACCAACGCATTCACGACCGGCACACTGTTCTTCGTCGTGACCCGGCAATGGGTCGGCAGCCCGACGGCGGCGAACGCCATGCAGTGGGACGACGCGGCCGGCGTGTTCCGCCAGGGCAACCTGGTGGGCGAGGCCGACAACGAGGACCGCTTCATCAAGCTGTCCGACACCGACATCAACCTCGCCGCGCTGAACCCCATCTTCGGCGTTGATGGCAGCGACAGCGTCGCGGCCTTCCGCATCGGTGCGCTGAATCCCGGCCAGACCGTGGGCACCGAGACCAACTTCCTGATGTCTTCGTCCGCCGGCGAGATGTATTTCAACGGCTTCTTCGTCGAGCAGAAGCTGCCTCTGCCCGGCAGCCTGCCCTTGGTGCTGGCCGCCTGCTTTGCCTGGGCGGCCGTGCCGGCGCGCAGGCTCCTAATTACCCGGCTCCCAGGCCAGCGCCAGCGCCAGCGCCGCCTCGGTGACGGCGCGGCCCAGTGGCGTGGCCGGGTCGGGGCGGCGCAGGCGCGGCACGGCGCCGCTGAGGTCCAGGCTGCCGACCACGGTGCCCTGGTGCAGCATCTCGTAGCCTACGGCGGCAGTCTGCGGCTGCGGGCTGCCGTCGAGCAGATGCGCCGACCGCAGGCCCAACGTCAGCTCGCCACGCCGATAGGCGCCTTCGCGGCTGAGTTTGCTGCGGCGCATCTGGCCCTCGCCGATCTGCAGCATGGCGGCGGGCGCGCTGCCCCACTTGCAGCTCAGCACCCAGGGCTTGCTGTCGGTGAGCCGCCCGTTGGCCGTGGTCTCGGGCGTCCAGCCCTCGCAGATGGCCGCGCTGTCGCCCGCCGGGCCGGCCCAGCTGAAGCGCAGTGGCGCACGCACGTTGGCGGGTAGGGGTTCGAACAGTGCGAGCTTGTCGGCACCGCGCTCAAAGTGCACGCGCTGGCCGCTGAGCTTGAACTCGCCCTGGCGACCCCAGGCCGGTTTGCCAAAACTCTCTTCCGCCACGCCGGCCACCGACGGCGCCTGGGCCATGCGCGCCTGCCCTCCCCGCCCCTCCGGCACCTGACGCACCGAGGCACAACCGGAGAGCAGCAGGAGAACGATGGCAAGGGCGGACAGTGAACGGGGCATGGCGAATGGCGGTGCAATGAGGACGAACTACTCTAGGGCCGCGCTCCAGCCCCAAAGAACTGTTACCCGCGTTTGCGTCCTGTCGCGAACGCGCCAACCGCCATCACGATGCCTGCCCTCCCCCATTCCGTCAGCGCCCGCGAGCTGCGCCTTGCCGGCCTGTGCTACCTCGGCATCATTGCACTGGGCCTGTTCAGCGAAGCGGTCGTGCGCGGCAGCCTCGTCGTCGCCGGCGATGCGGCGGCCACGGCGCGCAACATCGCCGCCCAGCCGCAGTTGTGGCGCCTGGGTCTCGTGGCCGACCTGCTGACGCAGGTCCTGGACCTGCCCGTCATCGTCATGATGTGGCGGCTGCTGCGGCCCGTGAACGAGCCGCTGGCGCTGACCGCCGCCGGCCTCAACCTCGTGCAGACGGCCATGCTGGTGGCCAACCGCGTGCAGTTGCTCGCCGCGCTGGACCTGCTGAGCGCGCCCGCCATGGGCGCGGCCTTCCTGCCGGGCCAGCGGGAAGCACTGGCCATGCTGGCCGTCAGCCTGCACAGCCAGGGCTTCGGCATCGGCCTCGTGTTCTTTGGCTTCTCCTGCCTCATCTGCGGAGGGCTGATCGCCGTGAGCGGCGTGCTGCCACGCGTGCTGGGCTGGGGGCTGGGCCTCGCCGGAGTGGCCTATCTCGTCAACAGCTTCGCACTGCTGCTGGCCCCGGGCTTCGCGCAACTGCTGTTCCCGGCCGTGCTGTTACCGGCCCTGGTCGGCGAGCTGGCGTTCGCGCTGTGGCTGACCGCGGGCAAACACCGACCGAACCCCGCCCTTGCCGTTCCGGCTGCCGGCACCATCTCCGCCCCGTCACCACTAGCGCCCAAGCCATGACCGAAGCCGCCGTCCCCACGCTCTACGACTGGCTCGGCGGCCTGCCCGCGCTGCAGCGGCTGACCGAGCGCTTCTACGAGCGCGTCAAGGACGACGCGCTGCTCGCGCCCGTCTTCGCCCACATGAGCGGCGAGCACCCGGCCCACGTGGCCGCCTTCCTCGCCGAGGTGCTGGGCGGCCCGGCCACCTACTCCGCCGAGCACGGCGGCCATCCGCACATGATCCGCCAGCACCTGAACCGGCACCTGGGCCAGGAACAACGTCGCGCCTGGGTCGCCCTGCTGCTGGACACCGCCGACGAGCTCGCCATGCCCGACGACCCGGAGTTCCGCTCCGCGCTGGTGGGCTACCTGGAATGGGGCTCGCGGCTGGCCGTCATCAACTCGCAGGCCGGCGCCGAGGTGAACGCCGATGCGCCCATGCCCAGGTGGGGCTGGGGCGAGGTCAAGGGGCCGTACACCGGCTGACGTCAGCTCAAGGCGACTGAGGCTCCGAAGCCGCATCCTCGACCGCTGCCGCCGCTGGCGGCAGGCCGATGCGGGCGATGGCCATGTCGCCCGCGTACTCGCTGTAGAACCAGTTGCCGTCCTGCTGCACCAGGCCGTCGGTGGGTGGCGTCAGCTGGGTGTTGGGCTGGCCTTTGAGCGCCACGGCCATGGTGGCGGCCCAGACGGGCAGGGCCAGGCCGCCGCCGGTCTCGCGCTCGCCCAGCGACTTGGGCTTGGGATAGCCGATCCACACCGCGCCGGCGCGTGAGGCCTGGAAGCCGCAGAACCAGGCGTCGATGGCGTCGTTGGTGGTGCCCGTCTTGCCGTACAGGTCCCAGCGGCCCAGGATGGAACTGGCCCGCGCGCCGGTGCCCTCACGCGTGACGGCGGCGAGCAGTTGCGAGGTCATGAACGCGTTGCGCGCGCTGATGGCCTGCTTGGGCTTGGGTGGGTCGGCCTGCCAGAGGGTGGCGCCCTGGGCGTCCTGCACGCGCTGGATCAGCCAACCCGTGGGCATCTGGCCCGCGTTGGCAAAGGTGGCATAGGCCTGCGCCATCTGCAGCGGCGTGACCTCGCCGGTGCCCAAAGCGATGGTCAGGTTCAGCGGCTGGCGTTCCTCGTCCAGGCCGAACTTGCCGGCCCAGCCGCGCACGCGCTGCGGGCCCAGTGCCTGTGCCAGGCGGATGGTGACCATGTTCTTGGAGCGGGCGAGGCCCTGGCGCAGCGTCAGCGCCTCCTCGTACTGGCCGTCGTAGTTGCGCGGCGACCAGTCGCCCACCGTGATGGGCTGGTCGCTGACCAGCGTGCCGGCCCAGCCGCCCTGCTCGATGAGGGCCGAGTAGACGAAGGGTTTGAAGGCCGAGCCCGGCTGGCGGAAGGCCTGGGTGGCGGAGTTGAACTGGTTGCGCGTGAAGTCGAAACCACCCACCAGCGCGCGGATGGCGCCGGTGGCCGGGTCCAGCGTGACGACGGCACCCTCGGCCTGCGGCGTCTGGCTGAGCAGCCATTGCTTGCCCGACTCCAGCACGCGCACGACGGCACCGCGCTTGAGGCCCTGCAGCGACCGCAGCGCCGCGCCCTTGAGGCTGATGCTCTCGCCATCGGCCAGCACCAACTTGGCGGCGTTCTTGTCCTGCTCCAGCAGCACGGCGGTGCGCAACTCGCCGAGGTCGGGGTGAGCGTCGAAGGCAGCGTCCAGCGCGTCGTCCAGGCCCTCGCCTTCGGGCAAGTCGACGGTGGCCTCCGGCCCGCGGAAGGGCTGGCGGCGCTCCAGCTCGAACAGCGCGTGGCGCAGCGCCTCCTGGGCCGCCGCCTGCTCGGCGTAGAACAGCGTCGTCGTCACCGTGAGGCCGCGCGTGTAGGCCTCTTCGCCAAAGCGGACCAGCATCTCCTGGCGCACCTGCTCGGCGGCGTGGTCGGCCACACCGGCCTGGCGGCGCGGGCGCTGGATGTTGAGCGACTGCTCGCGCGCCGCCTTGGCCTGCTCCGACGTCACCAGGCCCACCGCCGCCAGCCGCTCCAGCACGACCGCCTGGCGGCGCTTGGCGCGCTCGGGATAGACGGCGGGGTTGAGGCGGTTCGGGTCCTTCGGCAGGCCGATCAGCAGGGCGATCTCGCCGGTGTCGAGCTTGTCCAGCGTCTTGCCGAAGTAGCGCTCGGCGGCCGCCGCAAAGCCGTAGGCGCGGTTGCCGAGGTAGATCTGGTTCATGTAGATCTCGAGGATCTGCTCCTTGCCCAGCGCGTGCTCGATCTTGATGGCCAGCAGCGCCTCGACGATCTTGCGCGTCCAGCGCTGCTCCTTGGTGAGGTAGGTGTCGCGTGCCAGCTGCTGGGTGATGGTGGACGCGCCATGCCGCGGGCCGGAATGCGTGAGGTTGCGCCACGCGGCGCGTGCGATGCCGCTGTAGTCGATGCCCGAGTGGTGCCAGAAGTCGCTGTCCTCCACGGCCAGCAGCGCGTCCTGCATGGGCTTGGGGATGTCCTTGAGCGGCACGAAGCGGCGCCGCTCGGCGCCGAACTCGCCGATGAGCTGGCCATCGGCGCTCAGCACGCGCAGCGGCTGGTGGGGCTGGTAGTCGGTCAGCGTGTCGAGCGCCGGCAGCTGCACCCAGACGATGGCCGCGACGATGGCACCCAGCAGCATGATCGCCAGCGGCAAGCCGACAAGCGCACCCAGCCACGGGCGTTGGACGAAGAACTTGAGCATGGCGCGCATCGTAGGGGCGCCTCGGCCCGGTGGAAGTCGCAAGCCGTTACTTGCCGGCTGCGGCGATGGCGCGCTGCAAGTCCTCGCGCTCCTCGCAGCCGGCCGGGCAGAGCTTGTCCAGCACCGCCAGCCGCTCGCGTGCCTTGGGCAGGTCGCCCTTCATCACGTACAGCTCGCCGAGGTATTCGTTGGCACCGCGGTGTGCAGGGGCTATGCGCAACGCGTGCAGATATTCGGCCTCGGCCTCGGCCAGCTGCGGCGGCTTGTGCTTGCGCAGCGTGTAGCCCAGCAGGTTGTGCCAGTCGGCATTGCCGGCCTGTGGCTGGGCGCGCAGCGCGGTCAGCGCGCCGGGCCAGTCCTTGGCCGCGATGAGGCGGCGCGGCGTGGCCAGCGCGTCGTCGGCGGCGGTCTTGCTGTCGGCGGGCGGGCTCATGTCGGCGGCATTGGCTGTGGCAGCCACGAGCAGAGCGGTCAAGGCGGCAAGCAGGCGCATGGGGTCTCCTTCCAGGTCTGGGTCGGGAGCTTAGGCCCCGTGAGGAAAGTCAGCGCGCGTTTTTGCCGTCGCCCACCGCGCACGCTTCGTCGGACGAATCACGCGCTTCGTCCGGTAGCGGCTGACTCGGCGGCCCGCGATCTCTAACTTTGCGCCATTCCAGCCACACGGAGATCCTCATGAAAGCCTTCCTGCCCCTGCTGCTGCTCGCCACCGCACCCGCATTCGCCAACCCCGCCACGCCCGCCGCCTGCCTGGAGGTCAACGAGCATCTCGCCGAATACCTGGCCAGCGCCAAGCAGCGTGTCGGCGCCGAGGGCGAGGTGCGCGTGGAGTTCGAGGTCGGTGCCGACGGCCGCACCCAGGTCGTCGGCCTGCTGGGTTCGCGCGCCTACATGACGCCCGTGCGCATTGCCATGAGCACCTTGGAATGCCGCGCCGGCACACCGCAGCGCTACGTCCTTAACATCCGCTTCGCCGACCCCGCGCCGCGCGCCGTCGCGGCGGCGGCCTCCGCCACCCTCGCCCAGGCGAACACGCCGCGCTGAGCTGCCCTCTTCGATGCCACCCGCCCCCGCCGACCGTGTCGCTTTGCCGCGCTGGCGCACCCAGTTGGCCGCGGCCGCGTTGAGCGCCCTGCTGGCGCTGGCGCTGCTGCTGCCAGGCGCCGTGCGCTGCGGGCTGTGGCCGGAGCAGGACGGGGACGAAGGCAGCTGCCATGCCGACGTGGGCCTGGGCGGCGGCCTGGGTCTGGCCTTCCTGCTGTGGGGGCTGTGGCTGGGCGCGACGCTGACGCAGCGCTGGCTGCCCAGCGCGGGGCCGGCGCGCAGCTGGGGGCTGGCGGTGCAGATCGCCGGGTTGACGCTGCTGTTCGCGCTGTTGAACGGTGTCGTCCATGCCGTCGGGGCACCCGACGGCCGGCTCACCGCCTACACGCTGCAGGTGCTGGTGACCTTTGCCAGTTGCGTCTGCCTGGGCCTGGAGTACCGCCGCCGCGGCCACCACGGCGAGGCCGCCGCCGAGACGCTGAAGCGCGCCGAGCAGGCCCAGGCCCGCCAGCTCGACGCCGCCCGCGCCGCACTGCTGCAGGCCCAGGTGGAGCCGCATTTCCTGTTCAACACGCTGGCCCACCTGCGCCGCCTGGCCCGCACCGACGCGACCGCCGCGCAGGCGATGCTGAGCGACCTGCGCCGCTACCTCGCCGCCGCCCTGCCCGAGCTGCGCCAGGCCGAGGCGCCGCTGGCGCGCGAGCTGGAACTCGTCCACGCCTTCCTGGCCCTGCACCAGCGCCGCATCGGGCCGGAGCGACTGAGACTGCGCTTCGAGGTCGCAGCGGGGCTGGACGAAGTCATCGTGCCGTCCACCTGCTTGCTGACGCTGGCCGAAAACGCGATCAAGCACGGCATCGCCCCGCAGGTCGACGGCGGCGAGATCTGCGTGCGCGCCGGGCCCGACCCTGACGAGCCCGGCCTGCTGCGCCTGGAGGTGGCCGACACCGGCGCCGGCATGGGCAGCGGCAGCGGCAGCGGCACCGGCCTGGCCACGCTGCGCGCGCGCCTCGCAGCGGCCCATGGTGCAGCGGCGAAGTTAAGCCTGCATCTGAACCAACCACGCGGCCTCATCGCCCGCGTGCAGCTGCCGTGGCCTTGACCGTCAGGGCCGGTGACGCCGGCTGGATGCTGCTCGTCGGCGCCGCGACGCTGGTGGCCAATGGCACGCCGCTGAGCAATGCCATGACCGCCCGCGAAGTCCTGAACGCGCTGGTCTACAACATCATCCAGTTCGGGGTTCCCGCCGTGCTGCTGCTGCGCTCGGCGGACGCCCTCGTCGACGCCGGTCGGCTGCCGGCCTGGCCGGCCTACGTCGGTGTCGTCGCGCTCACCGTTGTCGGCGGCATCTGGGTCATCGCGCCGCACCTGTATCCGCTGCTCGGCAAGGCCGACTGGTGGACCTGGGAGAACGACTTCGCGCTGGCCAGCACGACGCTGATCTGGCATGGCCTGGGTGTGGCCGTCTACGTGCAGCTGCGCTTCTCGGAGCGCGCCCAGGCGCGGCTGGCGACGCTGCAGGGCGCCGCCGCGCTGCGCGAACGCCAGCTCGCGGCGACGCAGCTGCTGGCACTGCAGGCGCGCGTGGACCCGGCACTGCTGTCGGACCGCCTTGCCGCCATCGACGAAGAGCTGCTGAGCGAACCGCTGCGCGCCCAGGCGCGGCTGGCCGCGCTGATAGCACTGCTGCGCGCGCTGCAGCCCCACGTCGAGGCCGAGCTGTCCACACTGGCCCGCGAGATCGCCGCGCTGCGCGCCTACGCCCAGCTGGTCAGCGCCGACGCGCAGCACACCGAGCGCCTGCACCTCGCCGGCCTCGCCGAGCCTCCCGACTGGCCGCTGGCGCCCATGGTGCTGCTGCCGCTGCTGCGCCCGCTGCTGGACGAGGGCACGACGCTGTGGAGTCTGTCCCTGCACGCCGGCGCCGGCGTGGCCGAGCTGCGCCTGCAGGCACTGGGCCCCGACGCCGAGCGCACGCGGCGGGCGGCCGAACGAGTACCGGTCGTCGAGCTGGCCCAGCGGCTGCGCGCGGTGCATGGCGACGGCGCGCGGCTGGAATTGATTGCCGAAGATTTGCCTCTATTCAAGTTGACCTGGCCGACATGACCCGCATCCTGATTGCCGAAGACGAAGCCCTGCTCGCCGCCGAGATCCGCGAGGAGTTGCTGCGCCAGTGGCCCGAGGCCCAGGTCGTCGGCATGGCGCGCGACGGCCACGAGGCGCTGCGCCTGGTGGAGCAGTTGGCACCGGCCGTCTGCTTCCTGGACGTGCAGATGCCCGGCCTGTCGGGCCTGGAAGTCGCCCAGCTGATCGGTCGGCGCGCCCATGTCGTCTTCATCACGGCTCACGAGCGCTACGCGGTGCAGGCCTTCGACGAAGGCGCCGTCGGCTATCTGCTGAAGCCGCTGGACCCGGTGCGCATGGCCAAGACGCTGCTGCGCCTGAAGGAGCGCCTGACCCAGCCGCCCGCCGACTTGGGGCGCATGACGGCGCGCACCTCGCCCGCCGGCGTGGAGCCGCTGCGCTGGATCACCGTGCAGCGCGGGCATGAGCTGCAACTGATCACCGTCGAGGACGTGGCCTACTTCCGTGCCGACCACAAATACGTCGCCGTCGTCACGGCCGACAGCGAGGCGTTGATCTCGGTGCCGCTGAAGGAACTCGTCACGCGGCTGGACGGCGAGCACTTCTGGCAGGTGCACCGCTCAACGATAGTCAACGCGCACGCGATCAAGTCGGTGGCGCGATCACTGAGCGGCAAGCTCAGCATCGCGCTGAAGAACCGGCCGGAGACGCTGGAGGTCAGCCCGGCCTACGCGCACCGGTTCAAGCAGCTTTGAGTTTGAAAAGCTCTGAGGCGTTGCCCCAGGCAATGCGCTGCGCGACTTCGTCAGGCAGTTGGCCCAGCCAGCTGCGGTAGTCGGCGAACAGGCCTTCGTAGTGCTGCCAGCGCTGCGTGACCCAGGTGTCCGAGCCGATCAGGAAGCGGCTGGCATGGCTGGCGAACAGCGCACGCCATTCGGGCGTGATGCGGCCGTCGAAGGTCAGCCCGGGCCGGTAGGACAGCTCGCCGCGCAGCCCCGCATGTTTGGCGAACAGCTCGCGCACCCGCGCCACCGGCTCGCCGGAGATGCCGGTGTGCGCCCAGATCAGCGACGCGCCGGGCGCGTGGCCCAGCAGCTTGTCGACGGCCACGTCGTCCACATGGGCCAGCACCGTCAGGCCGCGCTCGCGGGCCAGCTTCATCAGCGCGATGGCCGTCGGCCCATCGGCATTGGCGCTGTCGTAGAGGTGGAACTCACCCAGGCCACGGAAAGGCCCGGCCGGGCTGCCCTTGGCCAGCAGCTCCAACACCATGAGGCGGATGCTGTCGTCGGCGAACCAGCCGCTGTAGTCGGCCCGGTTGCGGTACAGCCGCACAAACGGCACCCACTGCGCACCGCCTTCAGCGACCAGCCGCAGCGTGCCGTCGTTAGGCCGGCTGTTGACCAGCGCCCCGCGCACGCCGGCCCGGCCCATGCGCGCCAGCACGTCGGCCGGCGGGTGCGGCGATTGCGCGTCGTCGTTGTAGTGCAGGTGGGCGTCGAAGATGGGGCCGGCGTAATCGGCGGCTCGTGCCGTGACCGGCAGGCCGGACAGCAGCAACGCACGGCGTTTCAAACGGCCTTCTCCGCTGCGGAAATGAGGCGGCTGATGCGCGAAACCGAAAGGCCAAGCTGCCCGGCCAGGTCGGTCATCGCCACGCCGCCATCGGTGTGGGCCAGCCACAAGGCCTGCTCGCGGATGCCGCCGGCGCGCTTGAGCCACTCGGCCCAGCTCGTGCGCGCCACGCGCTTGGGTGCCACGGCCACCGCGCGCATGCGGCGGGCGAACTCGGCGTCGCCTAAAAAGATCTGCTCGCGCAGCCGCCCCGGCCACAGCTGCAGCCCGGGCTCGGAAGCGACCAGCCGGGCATAGCGGTCGCCTGCCAGGCGGTGCTGGGCCGGCGTGACGGCCGGGCGCTTGAGCAGGTGGCTGTGCAGGCCGTCGACGTCCAGCCACTCCGGCGCGGCCTCCAGGCCGGCCAGCGCGCGAAAGCTGGAGCCCGACCAACCGGCCGCGCCACGCGCCAGGCCTTCGCGCACGGGGCCGAGGTCGACCCAGCGGCAGGCGTCCAGCAAATGGCGCTCGCGGTCCACCAGCACGGCATGGAAGCGGCCCTGGAACAGCGGCCCGCTGAAGCCGTCGCGGCGCTGGCGGTGCTGGGTGTAGACGCCGTTGATGTGGCGCATCAGCGCCGACAGATTGGCGCGGCGCGTGAACAGCAGCAGGTCGTAGTGATCGGGCAACAGCGCGTAGGCCAGGGCCTGGGCGTCGAAGCGGTGCAGGGCCTGGGCCAGCAGCGCGCGCATCTCGGCGCGGTCCAGTTCGTCGGCAAAAGCAGGCCGGCCGCTCTCGAACGGGCAGTGGGCGCCGATCAGGTAGACCGCGCCGGCAATCTCGAGTCGAGCGGGCCGAGCCATGCGCGGACCTTAAGGCGGACCGACTGGAATGGCAAGATGGCGGTCTGCCGGCAATCGCCTCGCCATATGAAAACCCATCAAATCGAAATCCAGAAGTTCAAGGCCGCGTCCACCAACCAGTACGGCCAGCTCATGTTCAAGGTGGACGCGCTGGTCACGGCCAAGACGCCGGTTGACGGCATCGAGCCCAGCAGCTTCATCGTCATGACCGAACCCAACGCGCGCGTGCTGATGGCGCTGCTGAAGGCGCAGTTCGCCGACATCGACAGCAAGAAACCCAAGAGCCGCCACGGCCGCCCCGGCTGAACTCGAGACGACACCCATGCAATACCCCAACTACAACCCCGCTTCCGACAACCTCCCGCTGTCCGACGATGAGCTGAACGACCTGGACGAGCTGCTGTCCATCCTGCCCACGGAGGGTGCGCTGAACATCGAGGCGCTGGATGGCTACCTGGCCGGCCTGCTGCTGACGCCCGGCCGTCAACTGGCCGATGTGCCCGGCGAAACCTGGCTGCCGGTCGTCTGGGGCGGTGACGGCGACGTGGACCCGGCGCCCTTCGTCAGCGGCAAGCAGCGTAAGAAGGTCACCCTGCTGGTGCTGCGCCATCTGCAATCCATCGCCCATGCCTGGACGAACCACCCCAAGGCCTGGGAGCCGATCTTCAGCTTTGCCGACGGCGAGAGCGAGAGCGACGATGAGGACGAGGCACCCGAGTACGCCGACGCCGAGGACTGGGCCGCCGGCTTCCTGATCGCCGTCAACCTGGCACCCGAGCCCTGGGAGCCGCTGTTCGACGGCGCCGAGACCGGCCCGCTGCTGGCACCCCTGGCCGCCCTGGGCGCCGAGGACGGCCCGCTGGCCGAGGCAAGTGCCGAAGCGCGCGACGAAGCCAGCCGGACGATTCCTGACGCCATGCTGGCGCTGTGGGCGATGCGACAGAAAACGTAAGAGCCGGTCTTTATCCCCTCAACACGGGTGGTTGCCAGCCCGGCTTTGGTTCAAACTCGCCCCATGCTTCACACCGTGCTCGCAGCCCTCGGCCTCGCCACCTGCATCGCGCTGGCCGTGCACATGGCCCTGCCCTACCGGGCGCGCAGCCGGGTGGATGCGTCCATTGCCCGCCTGGGCGCCTGGCTGCAGGCACAGTTCGACAACGCCGTGGGCTGGCGCCGCCGCCAGCGCCAGACGCGTGCGGCCGCGCTGGAGGCCCAGCGCGTCATCCGCCGCGCGCGGGAGTCGTCACAGCACGGTGATGGGCGCCTGGACGGCGAATGGGACGGCAACGTCTACCGGCCCAAGAGCTTCGACAAGCCCAAGAAGCCTCACTAGTCAGCCGACTGCTGCAAACGCCACATCTCGGCGTAGCGCCCGCCCCGGGCCAGCAGCGTGTCGTGCCGGCCGCGCTCGATGATGCGGCCCTGCTCCAGCACCAGGATCTCATGCGCGTCCACCACCGTCGACAGCCGGTGGGCGATGACGAGCACGGTCTTGTCCTGGCCCACAGCCTCCAGCTCGGCCTGGATGGCGCGCTCGTTGGTCGAGTCCAGCGCCGACGTGGCTTCATCAAAGATGAGGATGGGCGGGTTCTTCAGCAGCGTGCGGGCGATGGCCACGCGCTGCTTCTCGCCGCCCGACAGCTTCAAGCCGCGCTCGCCGACCATGGTGTCGTAGCCCAGCGGCGTGGCGCTGATGAAGCCGTGGATGTGGGCCGCGCGCGCCGCACCCTCGACCTCTTCCTTGCCCGCACCCGGGCGGCCATAGGCGATGTTGTAGGCGACCGTGTCGTTGAAGAGCACCGTGTCCTGCGGCACGATGCCGATGGACTTGCGCAGGCTGGACTGCGTCACCGCGCGGATGTCCTGGCCGTCGATGCGGATCTGGCCACCGTCGATGTCGTAGAAACGGTAGAGCAGCCGCGCCAGCGTGCTCTTGCCCGAGCCGCTGGGGCCGACCACTGCCACCTTCTTGCCGGCCGGGATCTCGAAGCTGACGCCGTGCAGGATGGGCCGCGCCGGGTCGTAGGCAAAGCGCACGTCATCGAACACGACGCTGGCGCCGCGCACCTGCAGCTCGGCCGCATCGGGCACGTCGGCCACCTCGCGGTCGCGGTCCAGCAACCCGAACAGCTTCTCGATGTCGGTGGTCGCCTGCTTGATCTCGCGGTAGATGACGCCAAGGAAGTTCAGCGGGATGTAGAGCTGGATCATGAAGGCGTTGACCATGACCAGGTCGCCCAGGCTCATGCGCCCATCCACCACACCCTGCGTGGCCCGCCATAGCATCAGCACCAGCGCCGTGGCGATGATGAGCTGCTGGCCCGTGTTCAGCATGGAGAGCGTCCGCTGCGACTTGAGCTGGGCGCGGCGCAGCTTCTCCAGGCTCTCGTCGTAGCGCGCCGCCTCAAAGCCCTCGTTGTTGAAGTACTTGACCGTCTCGTAGTTCAGCAGCGAATCGATGGCGCGGCTGTGGGCCACCGAGTCCAGCTCGTTGAGGGTCTTGCGGAACTTGGTGCGCCACTCGGTGACGATGACGGTGAAGGCGATGTAGACCGCCAGTGCGGCGACGGTGATGCCGGCGAACCAGACGTCGAACTTGACGCCCAGCAGCGTCAGCACCAGCACCACCTCGATCAGCGTCGGCACGATGCTGTAGAGGGAATAACTGATCAATGAGTGGACGGCGCGCGTGCCGCGTTCGATGTCGCGCGTCATGCCGCCGGTCTGTCGCTCCAGGTGGAAGCGCAAGGACAGGTCGTGCAGATGCCGGAACACCTGCAGCGAGATGCTGCGCGCCGTGCCCTCGGTGGCCTTGGCGAAGATCAGCTCGCGCAGTTCGGTGAACAGCGATGTGGACAGCCGCAGCGCGCCGTAGGCCAGCAGCAGGCCCAACGGCACGACGAGCAGGGCTTCGGGCTGGCCCGGCTTGAGGTCCAGGCTGTCGATGAGGTTCTTCAGCAGCAGCGGCACGCCGACGTTGCAGAGCTTGGCGCCCACCATGAAGGCCAGCGCCAGGCCGACGCGCCATCGGTAGCGCCACAGGTAGGGCAGCAGCCGGGCGATGGTGCCCCAGTCCCCGCGCACGGCGGGCACAGGGGTCGAGGAAGGCAGGTCGATGGCGCGCGGCGTGGATCGCATGGAGTCAGTCAGGGCCGAGAATGGCCCCCTGATTGTCCAAGTGAACGCCATGACCCAGGAATCAAGTGCCATTCAACCGCTGACTGGCCAGCGCGAGCTGGTGTTGCGCGTGATGCCGATGCCCGCCGACTCGAACGCCAACGGGGACATCTTCGGCGGCTGGATCATGGCCCAGGTGGACATCGCCGGCTCCATCATGCCGGCACGCCTGTCCCGCGGCCGCGTGGCGACGGTGGCCGTCAACGAGTTCGTCTTCAAGCAGCCGGTCTCCATCGGCGACCTGCTGAGCTTCTACGCCACCGTGACCCGCGTCGGCCGCACGTCCATCACCGTGCACGTGGAGGTGATGGCCGAGCGCGACCCCGAGAACCTGCACGTCGTGAAGGTGACCGAGGCCAACCTGACCTATGTGGCCATCGACCGGGAAGGCAAGCCAAGGCAGATCGCGAGCCAGTGAACTTTCGGGCCGAGCGCCGGGCCGCTCCCAAGCCGGCCCGCCATGGCGATGTGCTTGCGGCTCAATGCCGCAAGCATCGCCGTCCCCCCGGGGGACCGGCCGGGCTCGACCGCGTTCAGCGGAGGCTAGACCGGACGAGGGGCTTCAAGGAGTGACGATCAGGTCGACCGCGTCGTAGGAGAACCCGGGGCTGAGATAGGCCGTGCCCGTGGTGCCGCTGACGACGTTGATCGTCACCGTGTTGGTACCAGCCACCAGCGCCGTCGCCGGGATGGCATAGCTGTAGAGCCGGTTGACGCCGCGGTAGGTGCCCACCGTCATGTTGCGCGAGCCCTTGGACGGTGCGGTCGGGATGGCCGAGGTCCAGCTGTTGACGGTGATCTGCGGGCGTGCGCCGTTGAAGTCTTCGGTGGTGCCGAGGCGCAGCGTCAGGTTCTGCACCTGGGCGCTGGTCAGCGAGAACTGGATGACACGCGCGTTGTTGACGTCCTTCCACTGGTAGGCAGGGAAGCCGGTGGCGGCGCTGGATGAGCCCGCCACGAAGGTCGCCGGCACCCAGCTGCTCATGCGCACGTCCGACGGATGCATGGTGGTGAGCCGGGCGCCGTTCAGGAACTCGGTCGGCAAACCGTCCCAGCTGCCGATGCGCCACAGCGCAGTCGTGCTGGACGGGTCGGCGTTGATGGTCAGTGTGTTCAACGTCGTCGTGCCGCCTGCCGTGACCGTCACGCTGCCGGTGTAGACCGCCAGTTCGTTCTTGTAGACCGTCAGCGTGTAGGTCCCGGGCCGCATGCCGGTGCTCTTGAAGAAGCCGTTGCTGGCCAGGTTGGCGCCGGTCCAGTACTGCGCCGTGGCGTTGGAGAAGCCCACGGTGTAGGCGAAGTTGGCATCGGTGCCCGACAGGCCCACGCCAGCCACGGTGCCGCGGCCGGATGCGCCGACGTAGCCGTCCAGCGCCATCAGCGAGAACCAGCTCGTGTCCGGCGCCGCCGGCGCGCCGCCGCTGGTGAACATCAGCGTGTAGCTGTTCAGCACGCCCATGCGGAAGGCCTCGGTCTGGCCCTCGCCATAGTTGACGATGTAGGTCAGCTCGTTGTTGGTGGACGTGATCTGGTTGAGCAGGCTGCGGTAGAACGGCCCGCCGGAGTTGCCCTCGTTGTTGTCGCGGTAGAACCAGAGGCCCACGCTGCCGGCGCTGTTCACGCCGCCGAAGTACTGCCAGTCCTTCAGCCGCATGTTGGAGTAGTGCTTGGAGCGGGTCTGCCCGGCGCTGGCGGTGCTGCTGGAGAAGCCGAACACGTCGCTGGCCTCGACCGTCGTGTCGGTGCCGCGCAGGTCCTGCGGCCAGCTGCCGTTGCTGGCCAGGCCGCCCGGCGTGCCCGCCGGCCCGCCCTTGGACAGCGCCGCGATGGGCACGCGCAGGATGAAGCGCACGAGGTTCAGCGTGTCGGGCTCCTCGGTGAAGTAGGTGCCCATGTAGACGCGCGGCTCACCGCTCCTGGCCATGTAGTAGTGCTTGAGCACACCGCCGTTGGCGCTGTAGACGGTCACCGTGATCTTGACGTAAGCACCACCACTGACGACGCCGCCATTGGCGGTGGAGGCCGGCGTGGCCACGCCGGTGCTGCTGACCATCTGCGCCTGCACGTCGACGGCGGAGACGTTGCTGTAGAGGTAGTCGAAGCCCGAGTTCAGTTGCGAGCCGCGGCTGGCGTCGGCGTACTGCACGCCGTTGTAGAGGATGCTGGAGAGGTCACCCTTGGACTGCGTGCTGACGCCGTTGTCGTAGGCCATGACCTTGAACACCAGGCCACCGCCCGTGTCCACCTGGTACTGCACCTTGGCCGAGCTGCCGCCGTCATACAGCGTCGTCAGGTTGAAGGCGGCCAGGGCCGGGGTGGCTGCGGCCATCAGGCCGCCCGCGAGCGCAAGTGCTCCCAGCCGGCGCAAACGCCGGCAGAGTCTGTCGATCCACATGTTTGTCTCCGTTGGATCCGACCGTCTGTACGGCTATCGCGGCCGGTATGACCGCGTGATTGCGGCGGGCGGAGTCTAGGAAGCCGCCCGTCGCCGCGGCGCTCAAGTTGTTGAGCGGTTCGCAACCTGCGGTAAGGCCGCCACGATGCGCTCGACCAGCGCCTCGGCCCACAGCGCGTAGCCGCGCGGGCCGGGGTGGAAGCCGTCTGCCGCCATCAGCGCGGCGGCGTCGCGCTGCATGGCCTCGGGCAGATGCACCACCCGCCGCCAGGCCTGCCCATGCACTTGCGCGGCCAGGGCTGCGTTGAAACGCGCCGCCTGCTGGCCGAAGAACCAGCGCAGCGGCTGCGGCAGCAGCGGGAAGGACTGCATGGGCGGCGCGGCGCAGTGCACGCTGATGCGCACGCCGGCACGCTCACGCGCGTGGGCCTCGATGGCATCGAGGGCGATCAGCGCCTCGCGCGGCAGGACCTGGTCGACGACGTCGTTGACACCCAGCGACGTGATGAGCACGTCGGCCGGCGCCAGCTCGGCGGCCTGAAGCGCGGCCAGCGCCTGCACGCTGCGATGGCCGCTGGTGGCGATGAGCTGCCAACCCACCGGTTGGCCCAGCCGCGTCGACAGCGCCTGCGCCAGGCGGCCGGCCAGGGCTTCGTCCTGATGGGCCGCGCCGACGCCAGCAGCCGAGGAATCGCCGACGATGAGCAGCCGCAGCGCGCCACCGTCCCGCGACCGTCCACCCGCGGCCTCGGGCAGGCGCAGCGCCGTCACGCGCACCCGCCGGCCCTGCCAAAGCAGCAGCGGGCCGAGCAACACCTTGGCCAGCGTCAATTGCATGCGTGGGTCATTTCATGTGTAACGGCGTCAGTCCTGTCCGACCCCAGGCCGCCGCTCCGTCCGTCATGAAGCGGACGGCCGCGGCCCTAGTCTTCACCTGTCCGCCATCCAGGCATCAACCCGTGAGGAGTCCCGCCATGCTGCGTTACGCAATCATCTTCTTCGTCATTGCCCTGATCGCCGCAGTCTTCGGCTTCACGGGTATCGCCGCCAGTGCGGCCGGCTTTGCACAGATCCTGTTCTACGGCTTCCTGATCCTGGCCGTCATCGGCCTGCTGATCGGTCTGGTCCGCAGATAGCGACTTCCTGAGCGCGTTCAGTCGAACTTGGAAAAGTCCGGCACGCGCTTCTGGAAGAAGGCCTGGAAGGCCTCCATGGCTTCCGGGCTGCGCAGGCGGGTGCCGAACACCGCCGCCTCGCGCGTGATGGCCGCCTTGACGGCCTCGCGCTGAGGTTCGCGGATCAGGCGCTTGCTGTCGCGCACCGCGCCGGGGGCGAGTTTGTTGAAGCGCTCGGCCACACGCCGGGCGTGGTTCAGCACCTCGCTGCCTGGCAACACGCCGTTGGCGATGCCGGCCTCCACCGCCTGCTCGCCCGTGAACGGGTCACCCAGCAACAGCTTCTCGGCCGCGCGCCGGTTGCCGATCAACTGCGGCAGCACGACGCTGGAGGCGAACTCGGGCACCAGGCCCAGCGCCACGAAGGGCATGGCCAGGCGGGCGTCATCCGCCACATAAACGAAATCGCAATGCAGCAGCATCGTCGTGCCGATGCCGATGGCCGCGCCGGTCACGGCGGCGACGACGGGCTTGCTGCTGTCCACCAGTGCGTGCATGAACTGGAAGGTCGGCGCCTCCTCGCCACGCGCGGGGCCGGCCATGAAGTCTTCGAGGTCGTTGCCCGACGTGAAGATGCCCGGCTGGCCGGTGATGAGCACGGCGCGCACGGCCGGGTCGGCGTCGGCGGCGCGCAGCGCGTCGGCCATGGCCTGGTACATGTCCTGGGTGATCGCGTTCTTCTTCTCGGGGCGGGCGATCTCGAGGGTCGCGACGCCGTTGACGGTGTAGCTCTTGATGGTCATGTGAGATTCCTTAGGCAACGGCCGTTTTCGCGTGGAACTGCGTCCAGTGATTGGCCAGGTGCATCAGATGGGCTCGCTCGTACTGCGGCTTGGTCAGCTCACCGTAGGCGAAATGAGGGCGCAGCGTACCGTTGAATTCGGCAAATGCGTCCATCGCGTCGAGCAGCCGCTGCACGGAGACTTTCAGCGCCTGTGCGGCATCCAGGGCCGGCGCGCCGGGGATGGGCTCGTCCAGGTTGTGGCTCATTGCCCCACGCGCGTTGAACACGGCAAACGCCGCCGAGCCTATGGATGAGCGGAACCAGGCGCCCTTCAGCGCCGGGAAACCCTGCATCGAATACTCGATGCTCTGGGCCAGGTGCTGCATGACCTGGCTGAGGTTCCAGGGGCTGCCGTCCACGACCTTGGGCGTGAAGAGCAGCTCCAGGATGGCCTCCTGGGCCCGCTTCCAGGTCTTGAAGGTCGTCAGCTGACCGGTGCATGCCGCCAACGGTGCCGCCGCGAGCAACACCGTGGTGGTCTTGAGCGCGCGGCGACGGTCCATGTTTACAGCCTTTCGAAGATGCCTGCTGCGCCTTGACCGGCGCCAACGCACATTGTCACCATGCCGTACTTGCCGCCAGTGCGGCGCAGGTTGTGGATGACCGAGGCCGCGCGGATGGCACCGGTGGCGCCCAGCGGGTGGCCGAGGGCAATCGCGCCGCCGTTGGGGTTGACCTTGGCGCGGTCCAGCACGATGCCCTTGCTGTCGAGGTCATTCAGCACGGCCAGCGATTGCGCGGCAAAGGCTTCGTTCAGCTCGATCCAGTCCAGGTCGGCGGCGGTGATGCCGGCAGCCTTCAGCGCGACGGGGATGGCGGCGATGGGGCCGATGCCCATGATCTCGGGCGGCACGCCGCGCACGGCGAAGGACACGAAGCGGGCCAGCGGCGTCAGGTTGTAGCGCTTGAGCGCAGCTTCGCTGACGATCAGCAGGCCGCCCGAGCCGTCAGAGGTCTGCGAGCTGTTGCCGGCGGTCACGCTGCCCTTGGCAGCGAACACCGGCTTGAGCTTGGCCAAGCCTTCCAGCGACGTGTCGGGGCGGGCGCCTTCATCGAGCTTGACGGTGCGGGTCTTGGTGTTGACGGTGCCGTCAGCCAGGTTGGGCGTGCGCTCGACGACGTCGAAGGGCGTCATCTCGGCGTCGAAGTGGCCGGCAGCCATGGCGGCCACGGCACGGCGGTGCGATTCCACCGAGAACTCGTCCTGCGCTTCGCGGCTGATCTTCCACTGCGCAGCGACCTTCTCGGCCGTCAGGCCCATGCCGTAGGCGATGCCGATGTTCTCGTCGCGCTCGAAGATCAGCGGGCTCAGCGACGGCTTGTTGCCGCCCATCGGGATCATGGACATCGACTCGACGCCGCCGGCAAACATCACGTCGGCCTCGCCGACGCGGATGCGGTCCGCGGCCATCTGCACGGCGGTGATGCCGGAGGCGCAGTAACGGTTGATCGTCACGCCGCCGATGGTCGGGCCCAGGCCGGCCAGCACCGAGGCGACGCGAGCGATGTTCATGCCCTGCTCGCCTTCGGGGAAGGAGCAGCCGACGATGGCGTCTTCAATGGCGGCCGGGTCCAGGCCCGGGGCTTGCGCCAGCACGGCCTGCATGACCTTGACGAGCATCTCGTCGGGGCGGGTGTTCTTGTAGAAGCCTCGACCGCTCTTGCCGATGGGCAGACGGGTGGCGCTGACGATGTAGGCGTCTTGAACTTGCTTGCTCATGGTCTTTCCTTTACTTAAGCCTGGGGCTTTTCTTTGGGCACCCAGGCCCAGACAAATTCACACTCGATCGGCTCGATGCCGGCTTCGTCGGTCACGGTCACGGCGACCCGCACTTCGCCCTTGATGTCACTGGCCATGCTGGCGCGCTGAGCGTCGGTCAGGTGCGCCTTGGCAACAAGGCCGCCAGTCGCCCGCTTGCGAAAGTTCACCTGCAGCGACTTGCACAGCGGCAGGCAGTCGTCACGCACATTCATGCCCACCACCATGCCGGTGGCGGTCTCGGCCAGCAGCGACATGGCCGCCGCATGCACGCCCTTGATGTGGTTCTGCACGGGGCGCTTGTTGGCGACGCGGATCTCGCTGCGCTCGGGGGTGAGCGCAACGAAATCGAGCGACGCCGTGCCCGTGAAGGGCACCGCGCGCCGCAGCGCGAAGTTGCGCGCAGGCCCACGCAGCGCGGACGGCAGGCCGTCCAGCTTGGCGAGCGTGCGTTGAAGCCGGTTCACTCTGGACCTTTAGTTGCGAACGGGCTTGCCGGTCTGCAGCATGCCCATGATCCGTTCCTGGGTCTTGGGGTTGTCCAGCAGCGCGCAGAAGTGCTTGCGCTCCAGCGCCATCAGGTACTCCTCGGTCACCAGGGAGCCCGCCTCGACCTCGCCACCGCAGACCACGTCGGCAATCGCCGCGGCCAGGTGGTAGTCGTGGGCGCTGACGAAACCGCCGTCGCGCATATTGGCGACCTGGCCCTTGATCGTCGCGATGCCGCTGCGGCCGGCGACGGCGAACATGGCCTTGTGCGGCGGGCGGTAGCCGGCCTCGGCCATGCCCAGCGCGGTGGCTGTGGCCACGTGCAGCAGCTCGTCCTTGTGCGGCACGATGATGTCGCTGTCGAGCAGGAAGCCGTTCTTCCTGGCTTCATGCGCCGAGGTCGCGACCTTGGCCGTGGCCGCCGTCAGGAAGCCGTCCTTCAGGAAGGCCAGGATGTCCGCGCCGGCATTGCCAGCGGCGGCCATCTCGGCGGCGCGGCGGGCGATGTAGGTCAGGCCGCCACCGCCGGGCACCAGGCCCACGCCGACTTCGACGAGGCCGACATAACTTTCGACGTGAGCGACACGGCGCGAGCAGTAGACGGCCAGCTCGGCACCACCGCCCAGCGCCAGGCCGCGCATCGCGGCGACGACCGGCACGCTGGCGTAGCGCAGGCGCAGCATCATGTCCTGGAGCTTTTTCTCTTCCGGCGCGATGCCCTTGCTGCCCATCTTCATGAAGACCGGCATCAGGCTTTCGAGGTTGGCGCCGGCCGAGAACACGTCGTCCGGCGACCAGATCACCAGCCCCTTGTAGTCGGCTTCGGCAATCTCCACAGCCTTCAGCAGGCCCTCGGTGACGGCTGGGCTGATGAGGTGCAGCTTGGCGGTGATGGAGGCGATAACGACGGTCGCGTCCAGCGTCCAGACGCGCACTTCCTCGTTCTTGAACAGCTCCGTGCCCGACTTCAGCGGGTCGGCCGCGCCGGTGCCCAGCAGGCTTTCGCGGAAGGCCTGGCGGGCGTAGACCGGCAGCTCGCTGCGCGGCTTGAACTTGCCCTCAGCGGCGCTCCACGAACCGGCCGGCGTGTGCACGCCACCGGCTTCGGCCACGGGGCCTTCGGTGACCCACGCCGGCAGCGGCGCGCTGGACAGCGTCTTGCCTTCGGCGATGTCGGCGGAGATCCACTCGGCGACCTGCTTCCAGCCGGCGGCTTGCCACAGCTCGAACGGGCCTTGGCTGGTGCCAAACCCCCAGCGCATCGCGAAGTCGATTTCGCGCGCGGTGTCGGCCACGGTGTTCAGGTGCACGGCGGCGTAGTGGAAGCTGTCGCGCAGGATGGCCCACAGGAACTGGGCTTGCGGGTTGGTGCTCTCGCGCAGCAGCTTCAGACGGTCGGCCGGCTGCTTCTTCAGCATGCGGGCAACGATCTCGTCGGCCTTCTTGCCGCCGGCGACGTACTCGCCCGTGGCGAAGTCCAGGCGCTGGATGTCCTTGCCGACCTTCTTGTAGAAACCGGCGCCGGTCTTCTGGCCCAGCGCGCCCTTCTCGATCAGGCCGGCCAGCACCTTGGGCGTGGCGTAGGTCGAGTAGAAGGGGTCGTCCTTCAGGTTGTCCTGCATCGTCTTGACGACGTGGGCCATGGTGTCCAGGCCGACGACGTCCGCCGTGCGGAAGGTGCCCGACGACGCGCGGCCGAGCTTCTTGCCGGTCAGGTCGTCGACGACGTCCACGCTCAGGCCGAACTTCTCGGCCTCGATCATCGTGGCCATCATGCCGGCGATGCCGACGCGGTTGGCGACGAAGTTGGGCGTGTCGTGGGCGCGCACGACGCTCTTGCCCAGCGACGTGGTGACGAATGCTTCGAGCTGGTCGAGAATTTCCGGCTGCGTGGTCGGCGTGTTGATCAGCTCGACCAGCGCCATGTAGCGCGGCGGGTTGAAGAAGTGGATGCCACAGAAGCGCGGCTTGATTTCCTCGGGCAGCACTTCGCTGAGCTTGGTGATCGACAGGCCCGAGGTGTTGCTCGCCACGATGGCGTGCGGGGCGATGAAGGGCGCGATCTTGGTGTACAGGTCGAGCTTCCAGTCCATGCGCTCGGCGATGGCCTCGATGATGAGGTCGCAGCCGCGCAGCACTTCCAGATGCTCTTCGTAGTTCGCCTGCTGGATCAGAGCGGCCTCGCTCGCGTCGCCGAGCGGCGCGGGCTTGAGTTTCTTCAGGCCGTCGATGGCCTTGGTGACGATGCCGTTCTTGGCGCCTTCCTTGGCAGGCAGGTCGAACAGCACGACCGGCACCTTGCAGTTGACCAGGTGGGCGGCGATCTGCGCGCCCATCACGCCGGCGCCGAGCACGGCGACCTTGCGGACTTGGAATCGACTCATTGATTTGCTCCTAAAGGTGTTCAGTTCACTCGACGCGAATCCACGTCTGCGTGCGGTAGAAGGGGCCGATGTAGCCGCGCATCTCCAGTTTCCTGCCACCGTCCACCGGCTTCAAGCGGGTGCGGTAGGTCTTGCCGTTATTGGGGTCCAGCACTTCGCCGCCACCCCAGACGCCATCACCCTCGGCCTTCACGCCGCGGATGATCTGCAGGCCGACGACGGGCTTGTCCTTGCGGTCGTCGCTGCACTTGTCGCATTTGGCATCGCCGGGGTCTTTCGGGTCCAGCAGCTTGTCGATGCTGCCAACGAGGGTGCCCCCCTGTTCACTGATGCGGACCAGCGACTTCGCGGTTTTGCCGTCGTCGTCGATGGTCTTCCACAGGCCCACGGGTGTTGTTTGCGCGAACGCAAGCACGGGCGAAAGCAGGGCAACAGCGAACAGGGACTTCATCGGGCGTTCTCGTTGTTGAAGCGGTTTCAGAACAGCGCTTCTTCCATTTCCATCAGCGGCGCCAGACCGGCACGCGCGGTGCGGATCAGGCTGGCCGTCTCGGGCAGCAGCTTGGCGAAGTAGAAGCGCGCCGTGGCCAGCTTGGCGGTGTAGAACGGGTCGCCGCTGTCCTTCTTGGCCAGGGCGATCTTCGCCGCTTGAGCAAAGAAGAATGCGAAGGTCATGTGACCGACCACGCGCAGGTAATCCACCGCAGCAGCGCCCACCTCGTCGGGGTTGCCGAAGGCCTTCATGCCGAGTTCCTGCGTCAACTTGTTGACCTTGTCGCCCAGGTCGGCAAGCGGGTTGACGAACTCCTGCATGGCTTCGTTCGTGCCCTCTTCCTCGATGAAGGCGGCGATCTTCTTGCCGAACTTCTTCAGCGTGGCGCCGTTGTTGCCCAGCACCTTGCGGCCCAGCAGGTCCAGCGACTGGATGGTGTTGGTGCCTTCATAGATCATGTTGATGCGCGCGTCGCGCACGTACTGTTCCATGCCCGACTCGTGGATGTAGCCGTGGCCGCCGAACACCTGCATGCAGTGCGACGTGGCCAGCCAGCCGTTGTCGGTGATGAAGGCCTTGATGATGGGCGTCAGCAGCGCCACTTCGGCGTCGCACTCCTTGCGCTCGTCCTCGTCGTCGCTCTTCAGCGCCTTGTCGAGCTGCAGCACCGTGTAGGCCTGCAGCATGCGGCCGCCTTCGGCGAAGGCGCGGGCGGTCAGCAGCATCTTGCGCACGTCGGGGTGCACGATGATGGGGTCGGCGGGCTTGTCCGGTGCCTTGGGGCCGGAAAGCGCGCGCATCTGCAGGCGGTCCTTGGCGTAGGCCACGGCGTTCTGGTAGGCCACTTCGGTCAGGCCGAGGGACTGGTTGCCCACGCCCAGGCGGGCCGCGTTCATCATGACGAACATGGCGGCCAGGCCCTTGTTGGGCTGGCCCACCATCGTGCCCACGGCGCCTTCCAGCACGATCTGCGCGGTCGAGTTGCCGTGGATGCCCATCTTGTGCTCCAGGCCGGCGCAGAAGATGCCGTTGCGCGAACCGAGAGAGCCGTCCGCGTTGACGTTGAACTTGGGCACGATGAAGAGCGAGATGCCCTTGGAGCCCACCGGCGCGTCCGGCAGGCGGGCCAGCACCAGGTGGATGATGTTGTCGGCCATGTCGTGCTCGCCGGCCGAGATGAAGATCTTGGCGCCGGTGAGCTTGTACGTGCCGTCGGCCTGGGGCTCGGCCTTGGTGCGCAGCATGCCGAGGTCGGTGCCGCAATGCGGCTCGGTCAGGCACATCGTGCCGGTCCACTCGCCGCTGGTCAGCTTGGGCAGGTAGGTGGCCTGCTGCTCGGGCGTGCCGTGGGCGTGCAGGGCCTCGTAGGCGCCGTGGCTCAGGCCGGGATACATCGTCCAGGCCTGGTTGGCCGAGTTCAGCATCTCGTAGAAGAACTGGTTCACCAGATAGGGCAGGCCCTGGCCGCCGAATTGCGTGTCGCAGCTCAGTGCCGCCCAACCGCCGTCGACGTATTGCTTGTAGGCGTCCTTGAAACCCTTGGGCGTGGTCACCTCGTGGCTGGCCTTGTCCAGCGTGCAGCCCTCGGAATCGCCACTGAGGTTGATGGGGGCGATGACAGCGGCGGCGAACTTGCCACCTTCCTCGAGCACCGCGTTGATCGTGTCGGCGTCGATGTCGGCATGGGCCGGCAGCATCTTCAGCTCGTCGACAACGTTCAACAGCTCGTGCATGACGAACTGCATGTCACGCATGGGCGGGGTGTACTGGGGCATCGGGTACTCCTGGAACAGTCTGGGGGTGGTGAATCGTTCAGCGTTTCGTGGCGCTGGTCTTGGGCGCCTTGCGGCTGCGCTCGATGTCGAGGCCGGCCGGCGTGGCGTAGAACTGGATGGTTCGGTCAAAGCCGACGCCGGCCCGCGCCAGCGCGCCGGGGATGCGCATGAAGCGCGCGTCGTGGTGCAGGGACAGGATCAGGCCGTGCAGTTCGAAGACGATCTGGTCGACATCGGCATCCGCCAGCAAATGGCCCTCCTGGACGGACAGCACGATGGCCTTGTGCAGCGCCGCATGCCAAGCCTTGACCATGGCCACCAGTGCGTCGCGCACCGGGCCGGGCCGGTCGTCGAACTCGACGGCGCCGCTGATGTAGATGCAGCCCGAGTCCACCTCGACCGACACGCGGCGCACCCAGCGCTCGAACATCGCCCGCAGCCGCGGCAGGCCGCGCGTCTCGCGGATGGCGGTGAAGAAGACTTCTTCCTCGAACTTGGCGTGGTACTCGGTGACGACGGCGATCTGCAGCTCCTCGCGCGAGCCGAAGTGGGCGAAGACGCCCGACTTGCTCATCTGCGTCACGTCGGCCAGCGCGCCGATGGACAAGCCCTCCAGGCCCATGTGCGAGGCCAGGCCCAGCGCGGCGTCGAGGATGGCCGCGCGGGTCTGCTGGCCTTTTTGCAGCGAACGCGCCACGCGCACCGGCTTGGCGGCGCGCAGCGGGGCGGCTTTCTTGGCGGGGACGGGGAGCGTGGACACAGGGACAGGAATAAAACGAACGGTCGTTCTATTTTGCAGGTCGCTTCCGTGACAGCGCCAGTCCGGCCCCTTGATTTCCTAGGGCGATGTGTCTAATACGCCCGACAACCTAGGGATGACCCTGACGGATTGGAGCCCCTCGCCCAGCCTTGCCCCGCTGCACGCGGGCAAGTCTGGTCGGTCTTGCAGACCGCGCTGCGGCACTGCCGCAGCCCTTCGGCAGGCACAAGACGCCCACTGGGCGTCTTGAGTCCGGCCTCAGCCCCCGTGGGGACGGCGATGCTTGACGGCGCGACCGTCAAGCATTCCCCGACGGGCCGGCTTGGGGCGGCCCGGCGCTCGGCCCCAGTGTGCGGGAAACGCCGTTGTCATGGCCCCACGCTTGAGCCCTGGCCCGGTTCTCGCTAGGCTCCGGTGCTGAAGAAGGGAAGTTCCCGAGTTGACCCGAGGCCCGTGGGAACGCCCTTCCAGGAGGTTGACGCCTGTGGATGTGCTCCAACTCGATGTCTCCGGCCGACCCCAGGCCTGGATCACCACGCGAGAAGCTGCGGTGCTCTACGCCAGCGACGGCGTCGCCTGGACGCTCGGCGAACCCTGCCAGGTGCTGCGCGGCGGCTGGCAGCGCATCACCGGCCGCCAGTCGCGCATCGAGGTGCACTCCATCATTGCCGTGCGCGGCTCGGTGCCCAGCCGGGCTTGGCGCCAGGCGCCGGCGCTGACGAACAGCAAGCTCTTCGTGCGCGACCGCTTCATCTGCGCCTACTGCGGCCACCACTGCCTGCATGAGGACCTGACGCGCGAGCACATCCACCCCACCTCGCGCGGCGGCTACGACAGCTGGATGAACTGCATCACCGCCTGCCGGCCCTGCAACGGCCGCAAGGGCAGCCGCCTGCCCGAGGAGGCGAACATGAGCCTGCTCTACCTGCCCTACGTGCCCAGCCTGCACGAGGACATGATCCTGCGCGGCCGCCGCATCCTGGCCGACCAGATGGAGTTCCTGCTCGCCAGCGTGCCGCGCAGTTCGCGCCTGCACGGTTGACCGAGCGGTTGACCGCCAAGCGGTAAAGAGTTGTAGCTGCGGGTCCCCAAGAGTCAACGGGCGGACAATTCGACACGTTGGGCAGCTGTTTTGCCCAAGGAGAAAACAACCATGTCCAAGCTCATGACTTCCCTCACCCTGGCTGCGGCCCTGGTGCTTTCCGCCTGCTCGACGACCAGCCCCGACGTCGTCCAGCGCGGCGACGCGCAGCGCATGTCCCAGGTGCAGGACGCCACGGTGCTGTCCGCCCGCCCGGTCACCATCGACGGCTCGCAGAGCGGCATCGGCGGCGTGGCCGGCGGCGTGACCGGCGCCATTGCCGGCAGCTCCGTCGGCGGCCGTCGTGAAGGCCAGGTCGTCGGCGTCATCGGCGCCGTGGTCGGGGCCGTCGTCGGCAACGCCATCGAGCGCTCGGCCACCCGTGAAGACGCGTTGGAGATTACCGTCCAGCTGCGCAACGGCGAGCGCCGTTCCATCGTGCAGGCCAAGGGCATTGAGTCCTTCAACAGCGGCGACCCGGTCATCCTGACGACGACCGGCGGCAAGACCCGCGTGATGCGCGCACCGGCCGTCGTGCCGGCCAGCAACGGCTGATCGCTGCTCGTCGCTCAAGGGCCGGCGTCCCGAACAGGGACAATCCGGCCCATGAACATGAAGAAAACCGATCTGGAACGCCTCGCCGGCCTGAAGCTGGACAGCGCAATGCGCGGCAAGGCGACGCCCGGCCGCTTCGGCGCCGCCGCCGCTGCCCTGCCCGACCGCAAAGCCCAGCGCAAGCTGGATGCCGCCGCCGGCCTCGTTCCTTTTGCCTGCAAGCTGCCGGCCGAGCTGACCGAGCAACTGCGCCAACGTGCGGACAGCCATGAAGGTGGCATCAACGCCCTCGTGGCCGAATTGCTGGCCAAGGCGCTGAAGGCATGAGCGCCGCGCCGGGCCGCCCCAAGCAAGCTCGCTCCCGCTTGGCGGGACAGGCCGAAGGCCGAAGGGGGCATCAATGACTGCGGAGTTGGACGAGCCCGTCTTCGAAGCCCGCCTGTGGCGCGACAACGGCTGGACGGCGCAAGTCATCAAGAACGAGGACGACGAGGGCTGGGCCGTCGCGATGTTCAAGACCGGCGAGAGCGAACCCGCGCTGGTCGGCCCCTGGACGATGGGCCGAGACAAGAAGAACCCCAAGCCGCTGGACGTCAACGCCTTCAACACGCTGGTGAAGACAGCCTCCGAAGTGCTGCGCCGCCACGAGCAGCAACTGCACGCCCAGCTCAACAAGGCGCTCTACGTCGCCCGCGACGGCGCCTGGCTGAAGATCACGCTGGAGATCGTGCCCGCCGAGGACGACCCCTATGCCTGGCTGGCCGCCTACGACGCGGCGGGCGAGCGCCTGGCGCAGGTCAAGGTGGCGGCGGGCTTCAAGCTCAGCCAGTCGGCGGCTGAAGCCTGGGTGGACAACGGTTTCGAGCGGCCCGCCGGCCGGGACTGAGCCGAATCCCCCAGCCAGGGGGTTCCCCCAAGGTTGGAAGCCCCGGCCCGCGCGCTCGGCGGCTAGATTGCGGCGGTCCCTCTACCGGAGACCCGCGATGAACTCGACGCCCAGCCTGACGCTGCTTGCCGCCACTGCCCTGCTGGCCACCGCGCCGGCCTGGGCCGCTTCGCTGTACACGCTGCCGGCGGCAACGCCTGCCCTGGAAACCGACACGTCGGTCACGGCCAATTTCGGCGCCTCGGCCGGTGCCGGCGTGGTCGACTTCACGGTGGCCGGCTACAGGACGCTGGATGGCGACAACCAGTGGATCGACGTGCTGCACGTGACGTTGAACGGCAGCGAGGTCTTCAGCGGTACCTGGAACCTCGGTGACGGTGGCGGCGGCACGGACCGCGTGCTGTTCAACCCGAACGGCGCGACGGTCGGCACTGTCGCCAGCCAGCAGTTGACGATCAGCATTCCGGTCACGCTGGCCGCCGGCAGCAATCAGCTTGTCTTGACCTACGCCAGCCCGACCAGCTTCGAGGGCACGAGCCGCTCGGGCTTTCAGGGCTTGATCGACGAAGGCTGGGGCCTGAACGCCCTCGCGGTGAGCGGCCCGGCGCCGGTGCCCGAGCCCGCCAGCGGCGCGCTGCTGCTGGCCGGCCTGGGCGTGTTCGGCTGGCTGGCCAAGCGCCGCCGCTAAGCCGAAATCTCGAAGCTCAGGCCCGCGCGGGCCTGCAGCCGGCGCACCAGCGTCAGGCCCATCGCGCTGCCGGGCGTCCAGACGCCGCCCGGTGTCGCCTCGCGGCCCACGTCCTGCAGCAGGCACAGCGCGGCCTCGCTGATCATCTTGCTGGTCGAGCCATAGCCCGGGTCGCGGTCGCCCTTGACGATGGCGCGCAGTGTCTGGCCGCTGGCGGACTTGCCGGTGAACCAGAGCTGGTAATGCCCGGCCTCGCGGGCGGCTGCGTTCGGGCCGTCGCCGGGCTGCGTCAGCACGAAGCGGCGCAGCAGCGCACGCGTCGGCGCCAGGCCCAGCGCCAGGTTCTGCAGCTTCGTGAAGCGGGCCAGGGCTCCCGCCTTGCGGCGGCCCTTGTCGCCCTGGCCGGGTTTGCCGGTCAGCAGTTTCTCGCTGTAGACAAAGCCCTCACCCCAGGGGTGGCCGCGCAGCGCGTTGCTGCGGTGGACGTTCTTGGTGTTGATCGTCGCCATCATGAACGGGCCGCACCAGGCGTCGGCCCAGTCGTCGAAGCCGGCGCCCTGGTCATCGGGCTGGCGCGGGCCCTTGAAGCCCGGCGTCAGCGCAAACGGGTTGGCCATGAGCTGGGACAGCGCGGGCTCGCGGCGCACGGCCGCTATGGTTTCCATCATGCTGGCCAGCGTGCCGCCCGAGGCCGCGCCCTTGAGCCGCGCGACGCGGCCGCGCACCTCGGGCAGAGGCGTGCCGAAGCGTGCCTCCGCCTCGGCCTGCAGGTAGACGACGCCAAGGTCGAAGGGGATGGAGTCGAAGCCGCAGGAGAAGACGATGCGCGCACCGCTCGCCTGGGCTAGCGGCGTGAGCTTGTCGACCATGCGTGCCATCCACAGCGGCTCGCCGCACAGGTCGACGTAGTCGGTGCCGCCCGCGGCGCAGGCGGTGGCAAGCGGCTCGCCATGCAGCTGATAGGGACCGACCGTCGTGATGACCACATGCGTGCGCCTGACCAAGGCCTTGAGCGCGGCAGCATCGCCTGCATCCGCCTTCAGCAAGGCGATCGACGGCGGCAGGTGCAGCGCGTCGCGCACCTTGGCCAGCTTGTCCAGGCTGCGCCCGGCAATGGCCCAGCGCGCGCCGGCCGCGCCGCTGAGGTGCAGGTATTCGGCCACGAGGCGGCCCGTGAATCCGGTCGCGCCGAAGACGACGATGTCGAACTCGCGGCGCTCAGGCATCGCCCCGGCCTTTCAGCGCCGCCCAGTCGCTGCGCAGCAGGCCCAGGGCGTGGCAGTCCACATACTCGCCGGCGACGAAGACGATGCCGCGCTCTATGCCTTCGTGCTTGAAGCCGCACTTCTCGGCCACGCGCCGCGAGGCATGGTTGTGCACGGACATGCCGCAGGACAGGCGGTTCACCGGCCAGTTCTCGAACAGGTAGTCGACCAGCAGCGTGGCTGCCTCGCTGGCCAGGCCCTGGCCGCGCATCGCAACGTCAGCCATCGTCCAGCCGATCTCGCGCGCCGTCGTGTAGCGGGCCGCTGCAAAGTGCACCACGTCGCAGATGACGCTGCCGTCGATGAGGTGGCAGATCAGCAGACGCTCGGCCTCTTCACTGGCAAAGCCGTTGTCCTTCCAGCGCTGGTCCACCGCGTGCGGCGTCATCATGCGCGAGCCCATGAAGGGGCCCGTCACCTGGGGATCGCTCACCGAGCGCTTGAGCCAGGGCAGGTCGTCCTGCGTCACATGGCGCAGGCCAACTCGTTGTCCTCGGAGCATGGGGTCCTCTCAAACAAGGAAACCCGACCAGGGCCGGGCTTCGGGGCATTGTGGGTCAGTGCAGAGGCTATCCCATTGGGGACGGATCGAAGCTCCGCGCCAGTTGAACCACGAACTGGACGGCTTCGTCCTGCCCCTCGTACCGCTCCAGCCACACGCGGAGCTGCGCCGGCGTGAGCGGCCCCTGCAAGGGTGCGGGGCCGGCGTCGATCGCTATCAGCGCCGCGTCGAGCGACGCTTCGGCGGCGGCGTGGTGCGCCGAGATGCGCTCGCGCAGCAAGGCCCCTGCGGCGTACAGGTTCACGACGTAGGGTTCGAGGTCCGGGACCGTCTCGAAGTCATACGTGGCGCCGGCCAGCTCCATCGCCTGCTCGAAAGTTGGCCCGAGATCCACCACGGGTGCAGAGTTGTCAGCCGCCTCTTCGAGGCCGCTGGGTATCTCCATCCCGTCCAAGGCCGACCAGTCGAATGTGTCGGGATCGGGGTTCATGACGGCCTCGGCGAAGGCCGCCCTTTCGGCGAGCTGCTCGGGCGTCGGCTCGGCCTGCGCCGCGGCTGCAAGCGCCACCGACGCCCGAATGAACCCCAGTTCCGCCAGCGCATTGGCATGCAGGTAGAGGTATTCGAAGGCCGTGCGGTCCATGCTGCGGCTCACCCCAGTACCGAACCGGCCACCGCGGTGGCGCCACCGAGCAACAGAGGCAGCGGCACGCCACGGCCCACGGTGTTGACGATGGCCAGCGTCGCCAGGGGGCGCAGCACGCTCATCATCGCCATCAGGATGCCCCGGATCACCTTCCCGGTGATGTCGGCGGCGCCCACGATGACGATGCGCGCCCAGCCGGCGGCGTGCTTCAGCCAGCCCATCAGCTCGGGGTTGGCCGCCGCCTGGCGGGTCAGGTTGTGCGCCAGCGTCGCGCTGAAGAGGTCGATGGCGGTGAGCCCCTGGACACCCACGTAGCCGGCCACCTTGAGCACGTGGCTGAAGGCCTTCATCAGGTAGCTCAGCCCCTGCGCGGCACTCTGCGTCATCCAGCCCGGGTTGTCGGAGCTGCGCAGCAGCCACTTGGCGAGCACCGCGTTGTCGCGGTCGACGGCCTGGGAGAGCAGGCGCACGGTATTCCACGAGACACCGGGGCTGCCAATGCTGCGCACGTACTCGGTCATGTCGTGGTTCGCCACGCTCAGCAGCTTGCCGGTGGGCGACACGAGCGCCATGTTGTTGTCGTCGGTGGGCAGGCCGTTGACGTGGCTGAAGGGGTAAGGGCCTACCATCGTCACGGGGTCTAGGTCATGCGCCACGCGGAAGATGTTGTGCTTGCCCAGCAACTGCTCCATCGCCGACGACGAGCCCAGCGCGCCCACGCGCGGCGAGCCGAAGGTGTAGAGCTTCACGGCCTTGCCACGGCCCGCGAAATGCGCGGCGACGAGCGTGGCCACCGCGCCACCCAGGCTGTGGCCGACGCAGTGCACGACGTCGGCATCCATCACGCGCCGGTCATCGCGGGCGAGGCCGATCTTGACGCTGTCGAAGGTGTTGCGGAAACCGTGGTGGACCGGGCCGACGCCGGCCATGGTCGTCATCGACGCACGCAGGTCGGTGAAGATGTCCGCCTTCGAATGCTCGGCGCGCGTGCCGCGCGTGGCAACCACGACGTGGCGACAGCCGTCGCGGCTGAAGCTCAGCACGTAGCCGAAACCGGTGGACACGCCGGCGGTGCTGCCCGCAAACACGCGATCAAGCTTGGCACCTGCGAGCGGCGTGGCATGCAGCGAGGTGTTCACGCCCCCGCCCTGCGCGGCCGCGCCCAGGCCATCGCCGGTCACCATCTTGCGGACGGTCTTGCGTGTTTCCATGCCGATGGTGGGCTGGCCGGAGATCCAGTCCTTCAACGTGAAATACGCGTTGTGCGCGATGTAGGTGGCCTCTTGGGGCGACAGGCAGTCCTGATCGATCATGTCGTTATGTCGCCGCGGCGTGCGCGGTCTCCCTGCGGTGATTCAAAGAAGGGGGGTCAGGTCGAGCGACCAGAAGAAGCGGCTGGCTTGGCCGGCACGGTCGTCTGCTGTCTCCAGCCACAGCCGGTTGCCCACCATCCCCCAGCGACGGACATGGCCGTCGTCCAGGCCCAGCGTCACGATCTCCAGGCCATCGGGATGGCGCGGCGAGAAGAGCAGCAGGTGCTCGAAGTGGTTCACATAGCGCTGCGCGCCGATGCGTTCTTCCTCCGAGCTGTAGCGCGCCAGTGCCACCTCCGGCCGCAGCTGCAGGCTGTCGAGATACTGGAACGGCAGGCCGCGCGACCAGTCCGGGTCCGCCTCGCCCAGCCGGCGCACGCGGTCGCTGGCCGCGTCGTAGAGGAACACCGCATCCTTGGGGCGCGGGTCGTGGTACTTGAGATGAAACAGGATGCGGCCTGCCGGCAGCGCAAGCACGGCCTCGGACGACCACATCAGCCACTTCGGCTGCGCGGCATCGAAGGTGGCAGCGCGGGCCTTGACGAAGCGCTTGCCATCGATCTCCCAGAAACCCGCGCCGTGGCGGTCGCCGTAGGTATTGACCAGCGCGACGGCCGGCCGGCCTGCAGCCCCATCGACGATGAAGGCTTCGGCAGGCGGGCGGTCACGCCGCTCGGCGGCGAGCGTGCCGCCCGGCGGCGGCGCGTCGGCACTCACGTTGCGGATGACCGGATAGGCCGGCTTGGGTTGCGGCTGAAGCGCAGGCAAGGCCGACTCGCGCTTGAGCACCCCTCCCAACTCGGGCCGCACCGTCGTGCGGTACTTGCTCTTGAAGAGACCAAAGACCATGCTGGAATTTCCGCCTTCGTCCGATACCGCCTGCTCACAGCCGCCGAGAGCGGTGGCCATCACCAGCACACCACAGCCCTGTGCCACGCGGCGCGCCATCGAACGGGCGGTGGCAAGGGCAGAAGCATGGCGTGCGGACATCGAGCGATATTTTTTGTGATCAGCGACGGCGCGCATTGTGTCGAGTCGCCATGCCGCCACGCCCCACACATGAGGGGATTTCTCACCCGAACACGCCGCTTCGTTTCAAGTGGATACGAAAAGACGGCGTGTCTACCGGCCCGACCGCAGACCTCGCGCGGCGGGCCGGTCGACGCACCGTCAGAAGTGGATGCCGCGCATCATCTGCTGCATCGCGATCGCCTCCGGCGACAGCCCCGACTTGCCCGACTTGTCGCCCTTGGCGGCCGAGCTGTCGGGGAACATGCGGAAGGTCGTGTTCATGACGATCTGCGCAATGCGCGGCGCGGCGGCGTGCAGCATCTCGCCGGAGATGCCCAGGCGCGTGGCGATGCGCACCGGCTTGTTGATGCAGGCCTGCGCAATCATGTCGCCGGCCTCCTCGGGCGCCAGCGTCGGCACGTTCTTGTAGATCGCCGTGGGCGCGATCATGGGCGTGCGCACCAGCGGCATGTTGATGGTGGTGAAGGTCACGCCGGTGTCGGCAAACTCGCTGGAGGCGCAGCGCGTCCAGGCGTCCAGCGCGGCCTTGCTGGCCACGTAGGCGCTGAAGCGCGGCGCATTGGTCAGCACGCCGATGGAGCTGATGTTGACCACATGGCCCTTCTTCTTGGCCACCATGCCGGGCAGCAAGCCCATGGTCACGCGCAGGCAGCCGAAGTAGTTCAGGTCCATCGTGCGCTGGAAATCGTGGAAGCGGTCGTAGCTGCTCTCGATGGCGCGGCGGATGGAGCGGCCGGCGTTGTTGATGAGGAAGTCGACGCCGCCGAACTCGTCGTTGCACCACGCGATCAGCCCGGCGCAGCCGGCCTCGTCGGCGATGTCGCAGGCATAACTGTGGATCTGAGCGTCCTTGCCGGCCTTGTCCTTGATCTCCTTGACCGCCTCGGCCAGCTTGGCCTCGTCGCGCGCGCAGATCAGCGTGATGGCGCCGGCCTCGGCGAACTTGATGGCCGCGGCCAGGCCGATGCCCGAGGAGCCGCCCGTCACCAGCACCACCTTGCCGCCGGTCGCGCCGCGCAAGGAACGGTCGATGAAGAGGGCCGGGTCGAGATGGCGCTCCCAGTAGTCCCACAGCCGCCAGGCGTAGTCGTTCAGGTCGGGGCAGGCGATGCCCGAACCCTTCAATGCCGCCTCGGTGTCGCGGCAGTCGAAGCGGGTCGGGTAGTTGATGAAGGTGAACATGTCCTCGGGGATGCCGAGGTCCTTCATCACGGCGTTGCGGATGCGACGCACCGGCGCCAGCGCCATCAAGCCCTTCTTGACGCTCTTGGGGATGAAGCCCATCAACGCGGCGTTGATGAACAAATTCATCTTGGGCGCGTGCGCGGCCTTGCTGAAGATGTCCAGCACGTCGCCGACGCGGTAGCCCTGCGGGTCCACGAGGTGGTAGCAGCCGTGGCCCTTGCTGACCTTGTGCGAGATGTGGTCCAGCGCATCAACGACGAAGTCCACCGGCACGATGTTGATGCGGCCGCCCTCCAGGCCGACGCTGGGCATCCACGGCGGCAGGATCTGGCGCATGCGCTGGATCAGCTTGAAGAAGTAGTAAGGCCCGTCGACCTTGTCCATCTCGCCGGACTTGGAGTCGCCCACGACCAGCGCCGGGCGGTAGACCGTCCACGGCCGCTTGCACTCCTTGCGCACGATCTTCTCGCTCTCGTGCTTGGTCATGAAATACGGGTGGTCCAGGCCCTCCGCCTCCTCGAACATGTCCTCGCGAAACACGCCTTCGTACAGGCCTGCCGCCGCGATCGATGACACATGGTGCACATGGGCGGCGTCGATGGCCTGTGCGAACTCCACCATGCTGCGGGTGCCTTCGATGTTCACGGCGACCTGCGACTCCTCGTCGGCGCCCAGGTCGTAGACCGCAGCCAGGTGATAGAGGTGGTCGATCTTGCCCTTCAGGCTCTTGATGACGTCGCTGGCCACGCCGAGCTTCTTGCTCGTCAGGTCACCGTAGACAGGGATCGCGCGGGTCTTGGCGACGCCCCAGTAGGCGAGCAGGTCGGGCAGCTTGGCGGCGCTCTCCTCGCGCATCAGGAAATGGACCGTGCTGCCGCGCCGGGCCAGCAGCTTCTTGACGAGTCGCTTGCCGATGAAGCCGGTGGCGCCAGTGACGAAATACTGCATGCGTGTCTCCTGCATTGGGGGTTTCGCTCGATTCTTCACCAGCGCCTGATGCCGCTTGCTGGGCACTTTCCCTGGGAGCGACGTAGAGCGCACTCACTAGGAATGGCCATGCTGGAGCGGGACGTGGCCGCTACAGTCCCGCTGCAATTCGCTAACTCGCAAGGACACCAAATGGTCAAGAAGCTTCAAAAGATGGCTGACAAGAAGAAGGCTGCTGCCGCCACCGGCTTCCCGGCTGGCCTGCTCGACAGCGCGATGGCACAGAACGTCAAGGACAGCGCCCAGCAGATCTGGGCCGCCGGTCTCGCCTCCTTCGCCAAGGCCCAGGGCGAAGGCTCCAAGGTCTTCGAGGCCCTCGTCTCGGAAGGACAGAAATTGCAGAAGAAGACCCAATCCGCCGCTGAAGAGAAGTTCAGCGCCGTGGCCAGCAAGGTCAGCAGCGTCGCCGGCGACGTCGGCGCCAAGGCCGGCCAGCAATGGGACAAGCTGGAAACCATCTTCGAAGCCCGCGTGGCCAAGGCCCTGCAAGGCCTGGGCGTGCCCACCAAGGCCGACATCGACAGCCTGATCAAGCGCATCGACGCGCTGGCCGTGGCAACCGGCGTGCAGCCGGCCAAGAAGGCCGCTGCCAAGCCCGCCGCGAAGAAGGCTGCTGCTCCGGCCGCCAAGAAGGCCGCCCCGGCTGCCAAGCCTGCCGCCGCACCGGCCAAGAAGGCTGCTGCCAAGCCTGCCGCCGCGCCTGCTGCCAAGAAGGCCGCCCCGGCCAAGAAGGCCCCGGCCGCCAAGAAGGCCGCCGCGCCCACCGCGCAAGCCTGATCGAAGCTAGCCCTTTCCCACCATGAGCCAACCAAGGATTGGGTTGGCCCTGGCAGGCGGAGGCCCACTGGGCGCCATCTATGAAGTTGGCGCCCTTTGTGCTTTGGAGGAGGCCGTTGCCGGCCTGGACTTCACCGCCTGCGACGGCTACATCGGCGTCAGCGCGGGCGGCTTCATTGCCGCCGGCCTGGCCAACGGCATGACGCCGCGCCAGCTCTGCGCCGCCTTCATCGAGAACACCGCCGAGGCGCCCGACCGCTTCGACCCCGCCGAGCTGCTGCAGCCCGCCTGGGCCGAGTTCGGCCAGCGCCTGCGCCTGCTGCCCCGCCTGCTGGCCGACGCGGCGCGCGAGGTGCTGCTGGAGGGCCGCTCGCGCCTGAGCGCCGTCGAGCGCCTGGGCCGCGTGCTGCCTACGGGCCTGCTGAGCAGTGAACGCTTTGGCGAGGCGCTGGCCCGCGTGTTCGCCGCACCGGGCCGCACGGACGACTTCCGCCAGCTGGACCGCCACCTCGTTCTTGTGGCCACCGACCTGGACAGCGGCGAGGCCATCCCCTTCGGCACGCCCGGCTGGGACCATGTGCCCATCTCCCAGGCCGTGCAGGCCAGTGCGGCGCTGCCGGGCCTGTTCCCGCCGGTCGAGATCGACGGCCGGCATTACGTGGACGGCGCGCTGAAGAAGACGCTGCACGCCTCCGTGCTGCTGGACCGCGGCCTGGACCTGCTGATCTGCCTGAACCCGCTGGTGCCCTACGCCAGCGACCGCCTCTCGCACCGCGAGGCCCGCTCGCGCCGCGCCAAGAAGCTGGCCAGCAAGCTGGGCCGCCCCGCCGTGCGCGCGCTGCAGCCGCGCATCCACCGCCTGGTGGACGGCGGCCTGCCGCTGGTGCTGTCGCAGACCTTCCGCTCGCTGATCCACTCGCGGCTGGAGCTCGGGCTCAAGGGCTATGAGCTGACGCATCCGCAGACCGACATCCTGCTGTTCGAGCCCGACCCGCGCGACGCCGAACTCTTCCTCGCCAACACCTTCAGCTACAGCCAGCGCCGGCGGCTGGCCGAGCACGCCTACCAGGCCACGCGCGAGCTGCTGCGCGAGCGCGTGGCCGTGCTGAAGCCGCAATTCGCCCGCGCCGGCCTGACGCTGCGCGAGGACGTGCTCGCCAGCCGCGAGGCGCGCCTGCTGCCGGTGCCGGGCGAGACGCGCATGGAACAGGCGCTGCGTTCGCTGCGTGGCAGCCTGACGGTGCTGGAGGCGCGGGCGCGCTGACGCGGGCTCGGCCAGCCTCTCAGGCTGCGATCCGCCCAGGCGCGGCCAGGCCGAGGACCTTCTCCACGACTTCGTCCATCTGCCCCAGTGCCATGCCGGGCATGCAGCTGCGCCCGATCTCCACGATCCGCTCCCAGGGCGGCAAGGGCAGGCGGCGCAACTCGGTCGCATTCACCTGGGTGCTGCCCGCCAGCGCGCGGAAGTAGTGGTCCACGCAACGGCTCGCCAGAAAGGCCGACAGGCCGGCCGCCTCGACCGGCGTCAAGGCTCCCAGCGGATGGCCGGCGTCTCGCTGGATGAAGTTGAGATGGTTTTCCAAACCCAGCCATTCACCAGGCAGGCAGCCGTCATAGGCCGCACAGGTGACCCGGCGCTCGGCTTCCTTGGGAGAGAACCTCCGCATCACGACCATGGGTGCGTTGCGCACCAGCAGCGGCTCACTGGCCTTCCCGGCCACGATGTGCTCGTGCTTCTTGTTCAGCGGCCAACGGATCGCCTGCTGCCGGACATGCTGAAGCCAGAGAAAGGGCACCGTGTCGCGCTGCGCCGACTCACGCGAGAACTCCCTGGCTCGAAACGCCACCACCGGACCGGTGCGGGCACTCAGGCCATAGGTCTGCAAACGGGCAGTCCACGCCGTGGGGAGCACCGACCCATGCTGCGGCAGCGCCAGCATGAGCTGCTCGTCCTGGCCCACGACGTCCGCCAGCGCATGGGTCTGATGCTGCGCGCGGTCGATGTCGTCGGCCCCCTCGCTGCGTGTCAGCGTCAGCGCGGCGCCCGGCTCGACGTCGGCACGCCCCTTGGCCCAGGCAATGATGGTCTCCTGCAGCACGGCGTCTGCCTCGAAACCCTCGGTGCGGCTCTCGAAGGCATGCAGGGCATCCAGGCTCAGGTTGCGCAGCAGCGTCCGGCGGACGGCCCGGAAATAGGCACCCGCCATCCATGAGCGCGGCGTGATGAAGCACCAACGCCCGCTGGGCGACATGAGCCGGGCACAGGCGGCCATGAACAGGCCGTAGATGTTGGGCTGACCATGCACGGCGTAGGCATGGGCCAGTGCGCGCGGATCGTTGGTCTTGTTCAGCTTGAAGAAGGGCGGATTGGCGATCACCAGCAGCCCTTCGACCGTCCGCCCGCCGCGAGCGAGTTCGGACAACAGGAAGTCCTCCTGGCGCAGCTGCCAGTCCACGGCCATGCCTGCGGCCCGGCAGGCAGCCTGCACGCGAACGCGCAGCAGCTCCAGACGGCCGGCCAGCAGGGGATCCAGCTCGAAAACCAGCACTTCGAGCCGAGTCACCCCGCGAGGGTTGCGCAAGACTTCCTCGACCACGGCGGCAACCAGGATGCCGGCGCCGGCGGCGGGCTCCAGCAATCGGAGCGTCCGCGCCGGCCCGTCTGCCAGCAGCCGCTTCGCCATGAAGCGGGCGATGCTGGGCGGCGTCATGAACTGCCCCGCCGCCCTCTTCTGCTCGCGGCTGCGCGAATCACTGAAGCGGCGGCCCTCGCTGTGGGCGAACTCCACCAGGCCCAGGTCTGCTGATTGTGAAAAGTCTGTCGTCATGGCTGCGCGTCGGGAGCGCGGAGTTTAGTTAGTCCGCGTCGGCGGGCACGTCCTCGAGCGTCTGCAGTTCCACCAGGCGGCGGTAAGGCCCGCCTTCCGTCGCCATCAGCGCCTCGTGCCTGCCGCGCTCCTGCAGGTGGCCATGGTTGAGCACGAGGATCTGGTCGGCAGCGCGGATGGTGGACAGCCGGTGGGCAATGGCGATGACCGTCACGCGGCCATGCAGGGCCGTCAGCGCCGCACCGACGCGGGCCTCGGTCTCGCTGTCGACGTTGCTGGTGGCCTCGTCCAGGAACAGGATGCGCGGCGAGCCGGCCAGCGCGCGGGCCATGGCCAGCAGCTGCTTCTGGCCCGTGGACACGCGGGCGCCGCCTTCGCCGAGCCGCGTGTCATAACCCTTTGGCAGAGCGGTGATGAAGTCATGCGCTCGCGCATCGCGGGCTGCGGCCTGCACGGCTTCGTCGCTGATGCCCGGCCGACCCATGGCGATGTTCTCGCGCGCGCTGGCCGCCAGCAGGAAGGGCTCCTGCGGCACCAGGCCCACGGCGTCGCGGAAGGCAGCGTCGGGTACGGCGTCGAGCGGCTGGCCGTCCACCGTGATGCGGCCTTGCTGGGCCGTGTAGAAGCGCAGCAGCAGCGACAGCAGCGTGCTCTTGCCGCTGCCGGTGTGGCCGACGATGCCGACAAAGCTGCCGGCCGGAATGTCGATGTCCACGCCATGCAGCACCGGCCGCGCGGGGTCGTAGCCGAAGGTCAGCTGCTCGATGCGAATAGCGCCGCGAGAGACCGCCTCGCCGTCCTGCGGCGGCCCACGGAACTCGTCTTCCTCCAGCAGCGCCCGCACGCGCGACGCGGCGACCATGGACTGCTGCAACTGGCCGAACTGCATGGTGATCTGGATCAGCGGCTCGACGACGCGGGCGATGTAGGCCAGGAAGGCGTAGAGCAGGCCGACCTCCAGCCCCGACAGCTCGCGCCGGCCGAAGCCGTAGATGACGGTGACGAGCAGCAGCACGTTGAGCAGATCCAGCGCCGGGCGCAGCAGCCAGGCGTTGGCGCGCAGTTCGGCGATGCGCGAGAGCCGGTGCTCGGCGTTCACCGCCTCGAAGCGTGCGCCGAAGCGCTCCGCCGCGCCCGCCGCCTGCAGCACCGCCATGCCGGCCATGCTCTCGGCCATCTGCGCATTGATGTCGCTGCGCAATTGCCGCGTGCGCGCCACCGCCGGCGCGGACAAGCGCTGGTAGCCCTTGATGATGAGCACCATGGCCGGCACCAGCGTCGCGACGATGAGCATCAGCCGCCAGTCGAGAAAGGCCATCGCGATCAGCGAGCCGAAGACGACGATGGTCGAGTCAAGCATCACGTAGAGCACCTGGCGGTATAGCTGGTTCACCGCCTCGGTGTCGTTGGTGACGCGGCTGACGAGCTGGCCGGTGATGGCCTTGTCGAAGAAGGCCATGGGTAGGGCAAGCACATGGGCGTAGACCTTCTCGCGCAACCGCAGCACCGAGCGACGCGCCACGCCGGCCATGCGGGATAGCTGGGCGTAGCGGATCCAGCTCGACGCCCAGCCGGTGAGCAGCACGGTGGCGAGCAGCAGCGCCATGGCGCCCAGGTCGTAGTGGCCGGGCAGCAGGTGATGGTCGATGTAGCGTTTGCCGAGGATGGGGCCGAGGACTTCCAGGCCGGCAGCGAGGAGCAGCCAGATGCCGCCGCGAATGAGTTGCGGGCGTTCGGGTCGGGCTGAGTCCATCAGCAGCCCGACGCTCTTCCACGGTTTCTCAAGCGGCTTCAAGACTTGCCTCGATTTGTTGATAGCGCCACTGCGCCGCATACCAGCCGCCCAGTTCCAGCAGCTGTTGATGCGTGCCGCGCTCGATGACATGGCCCTGCTTCAGCACGATGACCTCATCGGCATCCATGACCGCCGACAGCCGGTGCGCGATGACGATGACGCTGCGGTCAGGCCGCGCGGTGCGCAGCTCGCGCAGGTGGCTGAGGATGTCGGTCTCGGTACCGGTGTCAACGGCGGACAGCGCGTCGTCCAGCACGAGCAAGGGCGCGTCCGACAGCAACGCCCGCGCGATGGCCACGCGCTGGCGCTGGCCGCCGGACAGCGTCACGCCGCGCTCGCCGACCTCGGTGGCGTAGCCGCTCGGCAGGCGCGCAATGTCGTCGTGCACGGCGGCCAGGCGGGCGGCGGCTTCGATGTCGGCCGGCGTGGCCGAGGCCCGTGCGAGCGCGATGTTGTCGGCCACCGAAGCCGAGAACAGAAAGGGCTCCTGCGGCACCCAGGCGATGTGGGCGCGCAGCGTCGCCAACGGCAGCTGTGGGAGGGGCACTCCGCCCAGCGTCAGGCGCCCGGCATCGGGTTCGGACTGGCGCAACAACAGGCGCACGAGGGTGGATTTGCCCGCACCAGTCGCGCCGACGATGCCCAGCGTCCTGCCCGGCGCGAGCGTGAGGTCCAGACCCTCCAGGGCCGGCCGCCTGGCGCCGGGGAAGCCGAAGCTCAGCCCCTCGGCGCGCAGCGTCGCGTCGGCCGGCAGTGCCGCCCTGCCCTCGTCGGCCAGCGTCAGCGGCGCGTCCAGCACTGGCGCGAGCCGCGTCCACGCCGCACGGCCGCGCTCCAGCAGGGCCAGCACCCAGCCGGCCGCGAACATGGGCCAGATCAGCTGGCCGAGGTACATCGTGAAGGCGGTCAGCTGGCCGATGCTGATCTGGCGCTGCGCCACCAGCCAGCCGCCCATGGCCAGCGCGATGGCAAACGCGGCGCCCAGCGTCATGCCGACGGCGGGCTCGTAGGCCGCCTCCCAGCGCTGCGAGCGATAGGCCGCCTCGGCGGCCTGGCCGGCCAACTCACCGAAGCGTGCCTCGCTGCGCGCCACCAGGCCTAACGCCCTCAGCGTGCGCACGCCGGCCAGGCTTTCCTGCACCTGCTGGTTGAGGTCGCCAAAGCGGTTCAGCGAATCCTGCGCGGCCTGGTGCAGGTGCCTGGAGATCCACCAGAAGGCCAGCGCCATCAGCGGAAAGGGCACCAGCGCCGCCAGGCCCAGGCGCCAGTCGATGCTGAGGGTCATCATGGCCAGCACCAGCAGCAGCGTCTGGCTGCCGTCAAAGCCCGCCAGCATGGCCTCGCCGGCGGCCTGCTCGACGGCGTCGATGTCGTTGGTCGCCAGCGCCATCAGGTCGCCGGTGCGCTGGCTCTGAAAGTAGGTGGGGCCCTGCAAGGCCAGCCGCGCGAACAGCCGCGTGCGCAGCCGCGCACCGAGGCGGTACGCCGCCTTGAACAGCGTCAGCCGCCAGCCCACGCGCAGCAGGTAGATGACGAGGCCGGCGGCCACCAGCAACGCGAGCTGCTCGATGAGGGCGGCGCCGTGCAGGCCACCGGCCACCAGCGCGTCAACGACATGGCCGACCTGGCGCGGGATCCAGACCGTCAGCGCGGCGATGCAGCTGAGCATGGCACCGGCCGAGGCGTAGGCGCGCCAGTGCTCGCGCACGAATGCGGCGAGCATGCGGGCGAGGCTGGCGGAAACGGGATCGACAGGCAGCATGCGAGCGCGCAGTGTCGCCGGCCGGCCATGCCGCCGCTGCGCGCGATCAGTCGGGTCGTGGATACCTGCCAGAGACGCTCACGATCAGCAGCGCGACACCGGCCAGGCCCGACAAGAGGATGAAGGGCGGCGGGATGTCCTCCAGTCCCGACGCACCCATCTCGGTCAAACGCCAGGCCGCGCCAAAGCAGGCGGCACTGAGCACGAAGCTGATGAGTCGTACGGAGGCCGCAGCATGTGCCAATTTCATGGGTCGCTCCTCATGGGCGTCTGGAGCGGATCAGATTACATGCGGTCTGTGAGGTGAATGAGAAGTGGCCGTGGCAGACGGAATCAAGACATGGGGAGCAGTGCGCGAGGGCCGCGGTCGATCAGCGTCTCCGGACTTCGTTGACGAACATCCCGAACCACGAAGTACGCCCGACAAGCAGCACCTGGTCACCAACTGTCGGGATGGGAGCCGCCATTCGACCTTCGACACAAAGGTTGACGACCGCATCCTTGATCAAGAATTTGCCCGTTTGTTTGCAGTCTTTGGCCCTCTTGGAGAGACTGCCTATCGACACGGTTTTTGCGGGCTTCTCGGCGATGGAGCCGCCTGCGATCCAACCCATCAATGCGGCCCACCCCGGCGTTGCCATGACGACCAGTCCTGCCATTAAACCCGTGGTCAACGGGACCATGAGCAGCCAGCGACTCGCCCACGACGGATATCGCACACGAAGCCGTTGACGAACTTCGGCTCGAAGAAAGATCCCCATCCACTGCCCGAGCGCTGCGAGAAAAATCCACGGTGCTGCGAGCCAGTACTCGGCGGCGAATGCAAAGACGAATCGGGGTCCCAGCGTCAGCTCAAAAAGCAGGCCGGCCAATGGATAGATAACCATGGCAAACAAGACGAAGCGCCATCCGCGCGATGGCGGCTGAATCGGCGTCGCGCCTTGCTTTCCAATCGTTGCGATGCGCCCGGCGAGTCTCTGATCGTCTTCGTCAATCGCCTTCTGGATGCGCGCCTCCAATGCCGCCAGTTGGGCTTGACTGACCTTGCCTCGACGGTCGAGTGCAACGGTTTCCGCCAGGAGTCGCTCGTGCTCGGACGCTGAGTCAGCAGTGGTCGGCGCGTTCTTCATCTCAATTGCCCATTCCGCATTCGCGGCACCCGCGACGCATGAAGCCCGAGGCGGTGTGCGGCAACAGAACACAGCCACAGAGGCACAGAGACACCGACGGGCATCTTGTTGTTCATGCGGAAACCTTATCAGCAACACCCGGCACGCCGGCCACCAGCCTCAGCCCAGCCCAGGTCAGCAGCCCGTTGAGCAGCAGCAGCTCCAGCCCGATCTGGTAGCCGCCCCAGGGCTGGCCGAAGTCCAGTGCCGCACACAGCAGCGGCGCTGCCACACAGACCGCCACCAGCGCTCGGCCCGACACCGCCCTTGGCGTGAACAGCGCAAAAGCGAACAGCCCCAGCAGCGGCCCATAGGTGTAGCCCGCGAGCTTGAGGATCAGAAAGATCATGCTGGCGCTGTCCAGTGCCTTGAAGCCCAGCACCAGGGCGAGGAAGAGCAGCGCAAAGCCGAGATGCACGCGCCGCCGGGTGCGCGTGTCCTCGCGCGCAATGCGCAGCAAATCCAGGCAGGTGCTGGCCGTCAGCGCGGTCAGTGCGCCGTCGGCACTGGGCAGCAGGGCCGACACCAGGGCGAGCACGAAGACGACCTGCACCCAGGCGGGCAGGTGCTGCATGACGACGGTTGGGAACAGCGCATCGCCGCGCACGTTCAGCCCGTGCTCACGCGCGAACAGCGTCAGCAGCCCGCCCAGCAGCAGGAAGGCCGCCACGACAACCAGCATCAGCACGGCCAGCACCAGCAGGTTCTTCTGCGCGTCGCGCAGTCTGGCCACCGACAGGCTCTTCTGCATCATTTCCTGGTCCAGCCCCGTCATCGCGATGGCGATGAACATGCCGGCCAGCAGCGCCTTGGCGGAGAAGTCGCGGCTCAGCGGGTCGCCCACCCACACACGCGACAGGCCCGCTGCGTCCAGCTGCGCGAGCGCGTCCGGCCGCCACAGCATCACAGTGCAGACCACCAGCCCGGTCAGCATGCCGGCGGTCTGCAGCGTGTCCGTCCACACCAGCGCCTTCACGCCGCCCTCCACGGTGTAGAGCAGGATCATCGCCAGCACGACGGCCGCTCCAAGCGCGAACGGCACACCCAGCGGCTGCAGGATGAGCACGTGCAGCACCGCCACGACGAGGTAGAGCCGCGCCGTGGCGCCCAGCGTGCGGCTCAACACGAAGTAGGCCGAGCCCAGCCGCTGCGCCGCGGGCCCGAGGCGCTCGCCCAGCAGACCGTAGATGGACGCCAGCTTGAGCCGGTGATAGGCCGGCAGCAGCAGCAGGGCGATGACCGCGTAGCCGGCGACCTGGCCGAGCGCGATCTGCAGGTAAGTGAAGCCGCTGGCCGCCACGGCGCCCGGCACGCTGATGAAAGTGACGCCGGACAGCGACGTGCCGACCATTCCGAAGGCGACGACCGGCCAGGGACTTTCCCTGCCCCCCACATAGAAACCCTCGGCGCCAGAACCGTGCGCGACGCACCGTGCCAGCACCAATAGCAGGGCAAAGTAAGTGAGAACCCCGACCAAAAGTAGTGCAGGCGACATGGCGCTGAAGTGTCTCCGAGGGCACCCCCCTCAAACGTGGTGGATCAATTCGTCACGAAGCATCAATAGGATGCGCCCCGTTCCGGCAATTTTTACTAAATAGTCATGCAACTCAAACCCCTGGCTTCTCTTCTTGCTGCAGCCTTCGCTGCGCCTGTAGCCCTCGCCTCGCCGTCCGGCGTGGTGATCAGCCAGCTGTTTGGCGGCAACGGCGGCGCGTTCGCCAGCGACTATGTCGAGTTGCACAACACCGGCTCCGCGCCGGTGAGCCTGGCCGGCTGGTCCGTCCAGTACGGCAGCGCGACGGGCACCGGCACCTTCTCCGGCAACGGCGTCGTGGCGCTGTCCGGCACGCTGCAGCCGGGGCAGTTCTACCTCGTGCGCCTGGCCACGACGACCGGCACCGCCCTGCCCACGCCGGACGCGACGGGCAACATCAACATGTCGGGCACGGCCGGCAAGGTCGTCCTGGCCAACGTGGCCACCGGTCTAGCCTGCAACGGCGGCGCCTTGTCGTCCTCGCCCTGCTCCGCCACACAGCTCGCGCAGATCGAAGACGCCGTCGGCTTCGGCACCACCGGGAATTACTACGAAGGCGCCGGCCGCGCGCCCGCCCCGTCCTCGACGCTGGCGCTGTTCCGCGCCGCCAGCGGCTGCACCGACACCGACAACAACGCCACCGACTTCGCCACCGGCACGCCCGCCCCGCGCAACACGGCCTCGCCCGTGGTCAGCTGCGGCGGCGCTCCGGTCAACCTGCCCATCGTGCCGAACTGCCCGGACCAGGGCGCCACGTCGGGCACGGCCAGCACATTCACGGTCGGCGCGACCGATACGGACAGCAAGGTCGACAAGGTCACGGTCGTCGGCAGCCTGCCCGCAGGCGTCACGCTCGGCGACTTCACCGCCGCCGGCGCAAACGGCGCGGCCGCGTCTCAGGCCTTCTCGGTCGCCTCCAGCATCGCGGTGGGCGCATACAACATCGGCCTGAAGTGGGAGAACAACGCCGTCCAGAGCGCCAGCTGCACGTTCAAGCTGACGGTCGGCGGCACGGTCACCATCCCGGCCATCCAGGGTTCGGGCGCCAAGAGCCCGATGGACGGCAACACCGTCACCACCTCCGGCATCGTCACCAAACTGCTGAACAACGGCTTCTACCTGCAGGACCCGGACGGCGACAACGACACCACCACCTCCGACGGCGTCTTCGTCTTCACGAGCACCGTGCCGACGGCGGCCGTGGGCGACAAGGTCAGCGTGACGGGCAAGGTGCAGGAGTACTCGGTGTCCACCAGCGCGGCCAGCCAGGCCAACCCGCTGACCGAACTGAGCAGCGTCACCAACGTCACCATCGTCAGCACCAACAACCAGCTGCCGCAGCCGGTCGAGGTGAGCCTCGCCGCGCTGACTGCCCAAGCCGACATGGAGCGCTACGAGGGCATGCTGGTCCGCATCATCGACACGCTGACCGTCAACCAGACCAACTTCGTCGGCAGCTACGGCCAGCTGACGGTGTCCGCCGGCGGCCGCACGTTGACACCCACCAACGTCGAGCGCCCCGGCGCCGCCGCCAATGCCATGCAGGCCGCCAACCTGTCCCGCAGCGTCTTGCTGGACGACGGCAGCTCCCTCAAGTTCCCCAACCCGACGCCCTACCTCTGGCAGGACAGCACGGTGCGTGGCGGTGACACGCTGGAAGGCGTGACCGGCGTCGTGGACTTCGGGCCGTCGACCGATTCCGCAACCGGCCCGCTGTCGTACAAGATTCACCCGACCGCAGCCCCCGTGTTCGCGCGTCCGATCGCCCGCCCCACCGCACCGGCGGCTGTGGGCGGCAACATCCGCGTGGCCAGCTCCAACGTGCTGAACTTCTTCACGACGTTCACCGACGGCACTGCGGTGCCCGGTGGCGGCGCCTGCCCGAGCGCCGGCTGCCGTGGCGCGGACAACCTGGCCGAGTTCAACCGCCAGCGCACCAAGATCGTCGCCTCGCTGGTCGGCCTCAACGCCGACGTTGTCGGCCTGATGGAGATCCAGAACAGCGGCAACTTCGCGGTGCAGAACCTGGTGGACGGCCTGAACGCCGTCCTGGGCGCCAACACCTACGCCGCAGTGCCCACGCCGGCGAGCGGCACCGGCACGGACGCCATCCGCGTCGCGCTGATCTACAAGCCCGCCAAGCTGGCGCTGATGGGTGCGTCGATGTCCGACCCCGACGGCATCAACGACCGCCCGACCTTCGCCCAGGGCTTCCTGGCCCCCAACGGCGAGAAGTTCGCCGTCGTGGTGAACCACCTGAAGTCCAAAGGCAGCTGCGGCAGCGGCGTCAACGGCGACACCGGTGACCTGCAAGGCTGCTGGAACGCCAAGCGCGTGCAGCAGGCCCAGCGCCTGCTGGCCTGGCTGCCCACGGTCAAGTCCACGGCCGGCACCGATGACATCATCATGCTCGGCGACTTCAACTCCTACGCCAAGGAAGACCCGATCGAGACGCTGACAGCCGGCGGCATCGTCGACCTCGTCGCCAAGTTCGATCCGGCCGACTACAGCTACGTCTTCGACGCTGGCGCCGGCCGCCTGGACCACGGCCTGGGCACGCCAACCCTGGCGGCCAAGGTGACGGGCGCCACGAGTTGGCACATCAATGCCGATGAACCCGAGTGGATCGACTACAACACCAACGACAAGCAGGCCGGCAACGACTGGTACCAGCCCAACGCCTTCCGCGCGTCGGACCATGACCCGATGCTCATCGGCCTGAACCTGGTCAAGAGCGTTACCGGCACTGCGGGCCGCGACACCATCGTCGGCACGGCGGGCGACGACGTCATCGAAGGCGGCGCGGGTGCCGACACGCTGACCGGCGGTGGTGGCAACAACCAGTTCGTCTACAGCAGCATGCTGGACGCGGGCGACGTCATCACCGACTTCGTCCCGGGCAAGGACACGCTGGTGCTGACCAAGCTGCTCGTCGTTGCAGGCATCACCAGTGCCGACCCGCTGGCCAGCGGTCACGTCACCTGCACGGCCAACGCCGCCGGCGCCATCATCAATATCGACACTGATGGCAGCGCTGGTGCGACCAAGGCCAAGGCGCTGCTGCAACTCAAGGGCGTGGCCTGCGCGGCCATCACCGCCTCCAGCTTCAAGTTCTGAGGAAGAAAAACATGATCCGCAATTTCGCTCTCGCCCTGACTGCCCTGGCCCTCGCCGCCGCTGCCCATGCCGGCACGTACGCAGTGACCGGTAGCTTCGACAACGATCCCGGCGTCGAAGTGCTCACCGGCAGCTTCTCCTTTGATGATGCCCAAGTAGCCGCCGGCGGCTTCGATGGCTCCTTCGATCTGACGTCGCTGAACTTCACGTTCCTCGGCCAGACTTACGCGCTGACGGACGCCACCACCGCCTACGTTCAATTCGATTTCGGCTCCTTGAGCGGTCCCGTCGCGACGTTTTCAACGTCCGGCGGCACGCTGGACCTGCAGTCCTTCTTCGGCACCAACTACTTCACCTATGTGACCCGCGCCGGTGAAGCGTATGGAACGTTGAGCCTCGACGTCGCCGCCAGCGTCCCTGAACCCGCCAGCTACGCGCTGGTGCTGGCCGCGCTTGGCGGTGGCCTCTTCGCCCGCCGCCGCAAGGCCTGAGCGATCTCGCCTCTTTGAACGGCCCGCCTCGGCGGGCCGTTTTTCTTAGTACGTGCGCCCGGCTTTGAACTGCGCGTGCTGGCGCCGCTCCAGCGTCGTGCTGCGGCTCATGGCCGCGAAGCTGACGCTGGCGTGGGCGTGCATGATGGCCAGGCCCAGCGCGTCGGCGGCGTCCTTGCCGGGCACGCCGGGCAGGGCCAGCAGGCGCTGCACCATGGCCTGGATCTGCTCCTTCTTGGCGTGGCCGTGGCCGACGATGGCCTTCTTCATCTGCAGGGCCGTGTACTCGCTGACGGGCAGGTCGGCCGACACCAGCGCCGTGATCGCCGCGCCGCGCGCCTGGCCCAGCAGCAGCGTGGACTGCGGGTTCACGTTGACGAAGACGATCTCGACCGCCGCGCACTGCGGCTGGTAGCGCGCGGTGACCTCGCGGATGCCGTCGAACAGGATCTTCAGGCGCGCCGGCAGGTCGCCCACGGCGACAGCGCTGGTCTTGATGGTGCCGCTGGCGACGTAGGCCAGGCGCGGACCGTCTGCGTCGATGACACCGAAGCCGGTGGTCTGCAAGCCGGGGTCGATGCCGAGAATCCTCACATCACCGCCCGAAATACCAGCGGGCGGAGTGGAAAAACACCGGCGCCGCAAAGCACAGCACCGCGATGCGGTCCAGCAGCCCGACGGCGCCGGTGATGGAGCTGCGATTGCCCCAGTAGCGCACGCCGGCATCCTTCTTCAGCGCCTTCATCACCAGGCCACCAAAGCCCGCTGCGGCGGCCGTGAGGAAAGCCATGGCAAGCGCCTGGCCGATCTTGAAAGGCGTGATCCAGAACAAGAGGCCGCCCGCGAGCGAGCCGGTCAGCGTGCCTATCCACCAGGCCCGCATCGAGAAGCTACGGCTGATGTGCCGCGCCACCGGCCGTCGGCGCAGCGTGCGGGTGGCGATTTCCTGCGCGATCTGCGAGGACGCGACCACCATGACGAGGAAGAACAGCAGGAAGGCGCCGCGGCCGGTGAAGCCGGGGAAGTCCAGCAGCAGCAACGCCGGTGCGTGCGACAGGCCGTAGACGCAGACCATCACGCCCCACTGGATCTTGGCGTTGCGCTCAAGGAATCGGTTGGGGTCGTCGGCCAGCGCGCTGACGATGGGCAGCACCAGGAAGCCGTAGACCGGCAAGAAGACCGTGAACAGGTCGAAGAAGCGCGTGCCGCAGACCATGTACTGCACCGGCAGCAGCACGAAGAAGGCGACGATGAGCGGGCGGTGGTCGCTGCGCCGGGTGTGCACGAGGGTGATGAACTCGCGCAGCGCCAGGAAGGAGAACAGCGCGAACAGCAGCGTCGCGCCCAGCGGCCCGGAGATCCACGCCACCCAGAAGATGCAGCCGCCTATCCAGGCCGCGCGCAGGTCGCGGCGCACGCGCTCCCAGGTCAGCTCCGAGGCGCGGCGGGCTTCCTCGTCCTCGCGCTCGCGCAGCGAGTTCAGGAACAGGCCGATGGTCAGCAGCATCAGGAAGCCGAACAGCACGACAAAGAGCAGGGCCACCTGCTCGCTGGCGGTCAAAGCCTTAAGCCACTTCATCGCTCGCCTCTGCGGGCCGGCCAACCAAGCTCAGGTCGGGGCGCTGCTCCATGACGGCCTCGCGGGCGCGGCAGAGGAAGTCGGCCTTGCTCTCCCCTTCCTGCAACTGGATGGGTTCGCCGAAGGTGACCGTGCACAAGATGGGCACCGGCACCACCTCGCCCTTGGGCATGACGCGCTGCACGTTGTCTATCCAGGTCGGGATCAGCGGCACATGCGGGAATTGCTGGGCCAGATGAAAGATGCCGCTCTTGAACGGCATCGGGTTGCCCTTGTTGGAGCGCGTGCCTTCCGGAAAGATGACCAGCGAGTCGCCGTTGGCCAGCGCCTCGACGAGCGGCTCCAGGGGGTCTTCGTCGGGCGTGGCGCGCGAGCGGCTGACGTAGATGGCGTTGAAGACCTCGGTCGTCAGCCAGCGCTTGAAGGCGCTTTTGGTCCAGTAGTCGCGCGCGGCGATGGCGCGGGTCTGGGCGCGCAGCTCATGAGGGAAGGCGGCCCAGATCAGGACGAGATCGAAGTGACTCTGGTGGTTGGCGATGTAGATGCGCTGCTCGGCTTTTGGCGGGCAGCCCTTCCAGTGGCCTTGCGCGCCCGTGATGACGCGGGCGATGAAGGCAAGCAACTGGCCGGTAAAGGCGGCTGGCGTCATGGGCGGGATTATCGGGGCCAGGCCCCGCCCGCTCAGGCTGCGCTAGCCGGGGGTTTACCAGTCGCCGCCGCCGCCGTCGCTGCCCCCGCTGGAGTCGCCACCACCGGCATCACCACCGCCCCAGCCGTCACCGCTGCCGAAGTCGATGTCGCGGCGAGTCAGCTCATCTGCGGCGCCAGCGTCACCGCCGAAGCTGCCGGGAATAAGGCCACCGGCGTGGCTGCCGGCGTCGGCATTGCCCTGCAGGTTGCCGTTGTCATGGCCACCGTGCAGCAGGCGCTCGGCCAGCATGCCGGCCGCAACACCGCCCGCCACACCCAGACCCACGCCCAGCATGCCCGGACCGCCAGATGCTGGCTGTTGAGGCATGCCGTAGCCGCCCTGGCCATAGCCAGCAGCGGGGCCACCGCCGTAACCACCACCGCCAAACGCCGGCTGGCTCTGCGCGGCGGCGCGGCGACGCATCCAGCTCGCGGCAATGGCGATGAAGGCAATGGCGCCGACCACCAGCAGCCAGACGGGCACGCCGCCGCCGCTCGCCTCGGCCGGCTCATACCGCTGCACGGGGGCGGCTCGCGGCGCGGGTGCCGGGTCCAGTGCGGTCGGCGCCGTGGACTTGGCGGACGCAGCCTGCTCGCGTTGCAGCGCCTGCTCAAAGGCGCTGAACTTGGCCGCGTCGGTGAACTTGATGGCCGGGTCCAGCGCGCGGGCACGGCGGGTGTGCTCGGCGGCTTCGTTGAACTGGCGCTGGTGGGCCAGCAACTCGGCCAGCACATAGTGCGCGCGAGGGCTGTCGGGCTTGGCCGCGACAACCTCTCGCATCATCTTCTCGGCACCGGCGTAGTCGCCACTCTTGGCGGCGGCCTGCACCTGGTCGACCGTCGGCAAGGCCTGGGCCGCGCCCATCCACAGCGTGGACAGCAGGGCCAAGCAGACCAGCAGCATGCGTGGAAACGTCAGGGGGAACTTCATCGCAACTCTCCTAAGCCATTGCCCGGCCGCAGCGCAACCAGGTGCATGACAGTTTGCGCCCCTGATCTGACGCCGGGGCGTCCGCTTTCAAGGGCTTACCTGTAGGACTAGAACCAGTAATCGCCAACACAGCGACCGTCGCGCGGCAAGTCGTCGAAGCTGTCCAGGCCGTCGAAGTGATCAATGGGAATGGAGGCCACGGCGTCGGGTTCCGCCAGACGCAGGTTGACGGCGATGCGTCGCCGGCCGTCATCCTCCAGCCGCAGTCCGCGCCAGTGCGTCACGCAGCCACAGGTCGGGCAGAAGTGGAACTCCAGCGCCTTGCCGCGCGCATAAGCCTGGGTCGGCCCGGTCACGTGGATGCCTTCGTCCACATAGTCGTAGGCCCAGAGCACACCATAGCGACGGCAGGCTGTGCAGTTGCAGGCGGTTGCGCCATCGGGCTGGCCGTCGAAACGCCAGCGGACGCCACCGCACAGGCAGGAACCTTCGATCATGGGGACTCCTTGACAGTGGCGGCGTAGATCGGGTCGACGTAGAGCCTGCCGCCAAACAAGAACTCCTTGTCGCCGACCTGCGCGAAATTGAAGCGCTTGTAGAACTCGACGGCACGCACATTGCGGTCGTAGACGCCAAGCCACAACGTGTGCGCACCGTGGCCGCGCGCCTGGGCATGCACCTCGGCCATCACGCGCGCACCCAGGCCCTGGCCGATGAAGCCCTGACCGAGGTAGAGGCGCCACAGCTCCAGCGGCGCAGGCCCCGTCACACAGCTCGGCGGCGGCGCTTTACGCAGGATGGCGTAATCCGCCAACTGCTCACCCACCCAGGCCAGCAGCGTCGTGCAGGCGGGGTCCTGGATGACGCGGGTGACCACCTCGGGCTGAAAGTGCTCTGCAACGTAGTCGGCAATCTCCTGCGGGTCGTCCAGGCCCCGGTAGGTGTCGGTGAAGCCCTGGGCCGCGAAGGCCGCCGGCGCGGCGGCGTCTTCAGGCTGCGCGTGGCGAATCAGCGGCGGGGTCGACATGCGCGCATGTTCGCACCGGTCAGCCGTCTTGCAGCCCCGGGCCGGTGACGAGGTCGTAGTGCAGCACCGTCGGGAAGGGGTCGTAGAAGTGATGCAGCAGCTGGCGCCACTGCTGGTACTCCGCGGACTTGCGGAAGCCGACCTCGTGGTCTTCGACGGACCGCCAGCGCACCAGCAGCATGTAGTGCCCGGGCCGCTCCAGGCAGCGCTGCAGCTCGTGGCCGAGGTAGCCGGCCATGGACGAGATGATGCGCTGGGCCTCGGCGAAGGCCGTTTCGAATGCAGCTTCCTGCCCGGACCGCACCTGCAGTTGGGCGATTTCGAGAATCATGGTCAGGCGAGTTGAACAGGCTTGGCGCCCAGCCGCTGAATGAGCCCGCTCGTCAGCCGCGCGGCCAGTCCGTAGACAGTGAGCTGCGGGTTGGCGCCCAGGCTGGTGGGGAAGAGCGAACCGTCGTGCACCGACAGGTTGGCAAGCTGCCAGTGCTGGCCATCGGGCCGCACGACGCCCCGGCCCGCGTCGGCGGCCAGCGTGCAGCCGCCCATCACATGGGCGCTGCCGATGGTGGCCAGGAAGGGCTTCATCGCCAGGCCCGCGATGCCGGCCTTGGCTTCAGCCAGGCTGGCGTAGTTGGTGGCCTGTTCGTGCACGGGGCGCACGGCCTTGGCACCGGCGGCGAACTGGATCTCGGCCATCGTCAGGTAGCTGCGCCGCGCGCCGTCGAGCAGGTAGTCGGTCAACGTGTAGTCAAGCTGCGCAGAGCCATCGCCGCGCAGCTTGACGGCGCCGCCGGCCGCGTCGGCATGGAAGCCGTCGCGCAGCAGCGCGATCATCAGCTGGGTACGCGGCATATCGCGGGCACGCTGGGCCAGCTCGGCGCCAATGCCACCGCCATTGGTCAACGCGAAGGCCGGGTGCACGGGCGCGACTTCGAGCTTGTAGCCCACCGGGCCGTCGACGGGGCCCTGGTGCAGGAAGTGATCGCAGAACACCGACAGCGGCGCGCCGGCCCAGCCGGCCACGTCATGGTCGAACAAGGCCACGCCGCCGGCCGTGGGGTGCAGGAAGGTGCGCTTGCCGAGCAGGTTGTGCGGGTCGGGCGCGTTGGAGCGCAGCAGCAGCGCGGGCGAGTTGATGGCGCCACCGGCGACGACGTAATGTTTGGCGGTGATGCGCAGCGGCGAGCCCGTGACGGCGCCGTCCAGCGCCACCGGTTCGGCGATGAGTGCGGCCACGCGCTCGCCCTGCAACTCGAAGCGTGTCGCGCGCGTCTGCACCAGCATCGTGGCGCCCAGGTCCAGCGCGGCGGGCAGCGTGCTGACCAGCATGCTCTGCTTGGCGTTCGTCGGGCAGCCCATGCCGCAGGAGCCGAGGTTCCAGCAGCCCTTGACGTTGCGCCGCACGACCTTGGTGGGAATGCCCAGCTTCTCGGCGCCGCGCTTGAGCACGCCGTTGTTCTCGTTGGGCTCGGCCTGCCAGTCGCTGATGTTCAGACGCCGCTCGACCTGCTCGAACCAAGGCGCCATGGCGGCTTCGTTGAAGTCGGTCAGGCCAAACTTGTCGCCCCACCAGGCCAGCGCGTCGGGCGGTGTTCGGAAGGAGCCGGTCCAGTTCACCGTCGTCGAGCCGCCGACGCAGCGGCCTTGCAGGATGTTCATCGCCTGGTCGACCGTCTTGCGGCCGGCGGACTCCTGGTAGAGCTCGCGGTAGGCATCGAGCTCGCGCTGCTTGAACTGGCTGCTGGAGCGCAGCGGGCCTTCTTCGACGATGACGACTTTCAGCCCGGCGCGGGCCAGCATCTCTGCCGTGATGCCGGCGCCGGCGCCGCTGCCGATGATGGCGACGTCGCAGTCCAGCATTGCGGGTAGCGCCGCATGCGGGCCGCCGTGCACCTTCCAGCCGCGCTGAAGGCCGTCGAGGATGGGGTCAGGTATCGAACTCATGCAATCTCGATGGGGCCGGGGTAGCCCGCGGTCTGCCAGTTGGCAGCTGCTGTGAAGAAGGCGATCGCATTCAGGTCGCGCAGCGCGTGATAGACCTGCTGCTTGGTGTTGGACGAGGACTTGCTCATCGCGTCCAGCGCCTGCTGCACGTCGAGCGCGCTGGCCTCGGTCCAGGGCTTGGACAGGCCCACAAGGGCGTACCGGCCGGCCGCGGTGGACAGCAGGCCCAGCGCGTCGGACAGCTCCTTGCGCGTCGGCACGGGCATGCCAGCGATGAAGGCGTCGAGGCGAGCCAGCTGGGCGTTCAGCGCCGCATCACGCGCAGCGCCAGGTGGTGGCAGCAGGTCGGACAGCACGGCCAGCGCGGCGGCGCGCATCACGTCGCGCGCGCCGGGGCTGAGTTTGCTACCGACCAGACCCGGCTTGATCAACGCGATGCCCGCGCCGGCCACGCCGAGCACGACGGCGGCGCCCAGGCCTAACTTCAGAAGTCGACGGCGTTGCATCAGATCACTTTCTTCAACACCGAGAGCAGACGCTCGAAGGTCTTGCCATAGGGCGGCTGGAACAGCTTGGTGCCGGCAAAGCGCGACTGGATGAACAGCGGCTTCTCCTTGCTGAAGGTGCGAAAGCCCCATTCGCCGTGGTACGAGCCCATGCCGCTGGCGCCGACGCCGCCGAAGGGCTGGTCCTCCTGGCCCAGGTGCCACAGGCAGTCGTTGATGGTCACGCCGCCGGCATGGGTCTGGGCCATGACGTGGTCGCGCGCGGCGCTGTCCGAGCCGAACCAGTACAGCGCCAGCGGGCGCTCGCCCTGGTTGATGTGGGCCAGCGCTTCGTCGACCTGGTCGTAGCCGACGATGGGCAGCAGCGGGCCGAAGATTTCCTCCTGCATGACGGTGGCCTCGGGCGGCACGTCCAGCAGCAGCGCCGGCACCAGGCGACGGTCGTCGGGTTGCTCGTCATGGCTGCGCAGCACACGCGCACCGCGCTGGGCCGCGTCGGCGATGAGGCCTTGCAGCCGCGCGTGGTGGCGCGGCGTGGCGATGCTGCTGTAGTCGGCATTGCCGGCGATGCGCGGGTACATGCGGCGCATCTCGGCGAGCAGCTTCTGGCTCAGCGGTTCGACCATCTCGCGCGGCACCAGCAGGTAGTCCGGCGCCACGCATGTCTGGCCGGCATTGAAGAGCTTGCCGAAGGCCAGGCGCGAGGCGGTCAGGTCGAGGTTGCAGCTGCGGTCGACGATGGCCGGCGACTTGCCGCCCAGCTCCAGCGTCACCGGCGTCAGGTTCTTGGCTGCGGCCTGCGCGACATGGCGGCCCACGGCGGTGGAGCCGGTGAAGAAGAGGTGGTCGAAGGGCAACCCCGTGAAGGCCTTGCCGACCTCTGCGTCGCCGGTGATGACGAGCATTTCCTCGGGCTTGAAATGCTCGGCCACGATGCGTGCCATCAGTTCGGACGTGGCCGGTGTCAGCTCCGACGGCTTGATCAGCACGCGGTTGCCGGCCGCCAGCGCGGCTATTGCCGGCTCCATCGCCAGGTAGTAGGGGTAGTTCCAGGGCGCGACGATGCCGACGACGCCCAGCGGCTGGCGCATCAGCACGTTTCGACCGGGCATGAAGTGCAGCGGCGTCGCCACGCGGCGTGCCTTCATCCAGCCACGCAGATGCTTCAACGCATGGCGGGCGCCGGATTCGACGGTGAAGATATCGGCCAGCAACGACTCCTGGCGGGCGCGGTGGCCGAAGTCCTGGGCCATGGCGGCGGCCAGCGCTTCGCCGTGCTGGCGCGTCATCTTGAGCAAGCGCTCAAGGCGGTCGCGGCGCACGTCGTAGCCGGGCATGCGCTCGGCCTCATAGGCGCGGCGCTGGCTCAGCAAGGCCAGATGCAGACGCTCTTGCAGCGCGGTGTCCATCGGCTTGTCTCCGGTTCTGGATCGAATCCAGGGAGGCTAACCGCAAGAAGAGGCGCCGGCATGGGGGCCGGCCCTGGACTAGAGGACTACGTCTAGTGCCGGAAGTGGCGCACGCCCGTCAGCACCATCGCAATGCCACGCTCGTTCGCCGCAGCAACGACCTCATCGTCACGCATCGACCCGCCCGGCTGGATGACGCAGGTCGCGCCCGCGTCGGCCAGCACGTCCAGGCCGTCGCGGAAGGGGAAGAAGGCGTCGCTGGCGACGGCCGAGCCGGTCAGCGTCAGGCCGGCATGCTGCGCCTTGATGGACGCGATGCGGGCCGAGTCCAGGCGGCTCATCTGGCCAGCGCCGACGCCCAGCGTCATGCCGCCACCGCAGAAGACGATGGCATTGCTCTTCACGTACTGGGCGACCGTCCACGCGAACATCAGGTCGTCGAGCTGCTGGGCCGTGGGCTGCAGCGTCGTGACGATCTTGAGGTCTTCGCGCTTCAGGAAGTGGGTGTCCGAGGTCTGCAGCAGCAGGCCCGAGCCGACGCGCTTGCTGTCACCGGCATTGCGGCCTTGCAGCCACGGCGTGGCGCCACCGGCCGGCAACGCGATCTGCAGCAGGCGCACATTGACCTTGCCCTTGAAGGCTTCCAGCGCCTCGGCGCTGAAGCTGGGCGCCATCAACACCTCGACGAACTGCTTGGCGACCAGTTGCGCTGCGGCGCCGTCCACCTCGCGGTTGAAGGCAATGATGCCGCCGAAGGCGCTGGTGGGGTCGGTCTTGAAGGCCTTGCTGTAGGCCTCGGCCGGGCCGGCACCGACGGCCACGCCGCAGGGGTTGGCGTGCTTGACGATGACGCAGGCCGGCACGTCGAAGCTCTTCACGCATTCCCAAGCGGCGTCGGCATCGGCGATGTTGTTGTACGAGAGCTCCTTGCCCTGCAACTGCTTGCCGGTGACCAGCGAGCCGGGCGCCGGGAACAGGTCGCGGTAGAGCGCGGCGCTCTGGTGCGAGTTCTCGCCGTAGCGCAGGTCCTGCACCTTCACGAAGGTGGAGTTCATCTGCGCCGGGTACTCGGCCTTGCTGCCGTCTTCCTGCAGCGCCGACAGGTAGTTGCTGATGGCCGCGTCGTACTGGGCGATGCGGTTGAAGGCGGCGACCGAGGCGGCGAAGCGGGTCTTGTCGCTGGTCTTGCCGTTGGCCTTCAGCTCTGCCAGCACGGCGGCGTATTGGGCCGCGTCGGTCAGCACCGTCACGTCCTTCCAGTTCTTGGCCGCGCTGCGCACCATGGCCGGGCCGCCGATGTCGATGTTCTCGATGGCGTCCTCCAGCGTGCAGCCGGGCTTGGCAACGGTCGCCTCGAACGGGTAGAGATTGACGGCCAGGATGTCAATGCGCGTGATGCCATGCTGCTGCATCGCAGCCACATGCTCAGGCGTATCGGAGCGCGCCAGCAGGCCGCCATGGATCTTGGGGTGCAGCGTCTTCACGCGGCCGTCCATCATCTCGGGGAAGCCGGTGTGCTCGGCCACCTCGGTGACCGGCAGACCGGCGTCGGCCAGCAGCTTGGCAGTGCCGCCGGTGGACAGCAGCCGGGTACCCAGGGCGTGCAGCTCCTTGGCGAATTCGAGGATGCCGGTCTTGTCGGAGACCGAGAGAAGTGCGGTGAGTGCCATGGGATTCTTAATCAGTTGAGGTCGGAGCTTCTCGCTTCGCTCGAAGGTCCAACCCGCAAGGTTTTATAGATTGTGGTCGCTTAGCTTGCGGCGCAACGTATTGCGATTGATGCCCAGCCATTGCGCAGCCTTGCTCTGGTTGCCGCCGGCTTCGCGCATGACGATCTCGAACAGCGGTTTTTCGACGAGCTTGACCAGCATCTCATGCATCGAATGCGGCTCTTGGCCATCGAGGTCACGGAAGAAGGCTTCGAGGTTGTCGCGCACGCAGGCGTCGATGGGGTTGGGCGGTGTGTTCTTCTGGGCGCTCATGGCAGGGTCAGGCAGGTTCAGGCAGCGCAGGCTTCGTCGGCTTGCGCGTCTTCGTCGATGGCCACCTCGGTTGGAGGCAGGCGGTGGTGGGTCTGGCCGAGGTCGTCGAACCAGTCGCGGAGCGCCTGCAACTGCTCTTCGCAGCGCTCCAGGGTGTTCATGTGTTGGCGGAAGTCTTCTCCGCCCGGCAGGCCGCGCACGGCCCAGCCGATGTGCTTGCGCGCGCTGCGCACGCCGCTGCGCTCGCCGTACAGGCCGTAGTGGTCGTGCAGATGCTCGGTGAGCACGTCGCGCGCCTCGGTGACGGTGGGCGCGGCTAGGTGTTCGCCTGTCGCCAGGAAATGCGTCACCTCTCGAAATATCCAGGGGCGGCCCTGTGCGGCGCGGCCAATCATCAAAGCGTCGGCGCCGGTGTAGGCCAGCACGTCGCGCGCCTTCTCGGGCGTGGTGATGTCGCCGTTGGCGACGACGGGAATAGTCAGCGCTGTCTTCACGGCCGCAATCGTGTCGTACTCGGCCAGGCCCTTGTAGCCCTGCTCGCGCGTGCGGCCGTGGATGGTCAGCATGGCGATGCCAGCGGCTTCGAAGATGCGGGCCAGGCGCAGCGCGTTGCGCTCGTCGGCGCTCCAGCCGGTGCGCATCTTCAACGTGACCGGCACGCCGCGCGGCGCGCAAACCGCCACGACCGCCTCGACGATCTCCAGCGCCAGCGCCTCGTTGCGCATCAGCGCCGAGCCCGCCCACTTGTTGCAGACCTTCTTGGCCGGGCAGCCCATGTTGATGTCGATGATCTGCGCACCGCGGTCAACGTTGTAGACGGCCGCCTCGGCCATCATGGCCGCGTCGGTGCCGGCGATCTGCACGGCGATGGGCCCGAGCTCGCCGGCATGGTCGGCGCGGCGCGAGGTCTTGAGGCTGCCCCACAGCTCCTTGCGCGACGTGACCATCTCGCTGACCGCATAGCCTGCGCCCAGGCGCCGGCATAACTGGCGGAACGGTCGGTCCGTCACCCCTGCCATCGGCGCGACGAACAGCGCGTTGGGAAGGAGGTGGGGGCCGATTTGCACGAGGGGGTCTGCTTAAAAATGAGGCGCGATTGTAACGATCCGGGCGAACCGACAATGCGCCGATGGAACTCTGGCTCTCCGAGCACATTGCGCAACTGCTCGCCGCGCTGGCCCTGCCCCAGATCGGGCTGGTTGCGGTCTTCGTCATCGCATTCATCTCCGCGACGCTGCTGCCACTCGGTTCGGAGCCCGCCGTCTTCCTGGTCGTCAAGGCCGACCCCGGCATGTTCTGGATCGTCATCATCGTCGCCACGATCGGCAACACGCTAGGCGGCGTGGTCTCGTGGTGGATGGGCTACGGCGTCGAGAAGGCGGTGGAGGCCGTCCAGCATCACGAGCCCTCGCACTCCCGCGCCGCGCAGTGGTTGCAGCGCTTCGGCCCCAAGGCATGCCTGCTGAGCTGGCTGCCCATCGTCGGCGACCCGCTGTGTGCCGTCGCCGGCTGGCTCAAGATGCCCTTCTGGCCCTGCGTGGGCTATATGGCTGTCGGCAAGTTCCTGCGCTTCCTCTTCTACACCGCCGCGTTGTTGTGGCTCGTCCCCGAAAGTTGGCTGTCATGACCTCCGCCTACCAAGACTTGAGCGCGCGCCAGCAGCGCCTGTACCGCCTGGCTCACCTGCAATCCATCGCGCAATGGGACCAGGCCGCCAACATGCCCGCCAAGGGCAACGAGGCGCGCAGCCTGGCCTTGGCCGAGATGGACGGCCTGCTGCACCAGCTCGCCACCGATCCCGCGCTGGCCGGCCTGCTGGACACCGCCGCCACCGAGCCGCTGGACGACACGCAGCGCGCCAATCTGCGCGAGATCCGCCGCGCCTGGCGCGCTGCCAATGCGCTGCCGCAGGCGCTGGTGGAGGCCAAGAGCCTGGCCAACAACCGCTGCGAGCACGCTTGGCGCAGCCAGCGCCCGGCCAACGACTGGGTGGGCTTTGCGCCCAACCTGCGCGAGGTGCTGGCGATTGCGCGGCAAGAGGCCGAACTGCTGTCGCAAAGCGCGGGGCTGAGCAAGTACGACGCGCTGCTGGACCAGTACGAGCCGGGCATGCGCTCGGCAGACATCGAACGCGCCTTCGCACCGCTGCGCCAATGGCTGCCGGGGCTGATCCGCGACGTCACCGTCAGGCAGTCGCGCGAGACCGTCATCGAACCCGTTGGCCCTTTCCCCACCGCCGCGCAGAAGGCCCTCGGCCTGGACGCGATGAAGCTGATGGGCTTCGACTTTGCCGCCGGCCGGCTGGACGAGAGCACCCACCCCTTCTGCGGCGGCGTGCCCGAGGACGTGCGCATGACGACGCGCTACCGCGAGGACAATTTTTTGCCCAGCCTGATGGGCACCATCCACGAGACCGGCCACGGCCGCTACGAGCAAGGCCTGCCGCGCGAGCTGCTGGGCCAGCCCATCGCGCGGGCCCGCTCCATGGGCATCCACGAGAGTCAGAGCCTCTCCTTCGAGATGCAGCTGGGAAGCCACCCTGCCTTTGCCGGCCTGCTGTCGCCGCTGCTGATCAAGCACTTCGGCGACCAGCCGGCGTTTGAGGCCGGCAACCTGCACAAGCTGCTGACGCGCGTGCAACCCGGCTATATCCGCGTCGATGCGGATGAGGTGACCTACCCCGCCCACATCCTGCTGCGCTTCGACATCGAGCGCGCGCTGATCGAAGGTGATGCCGAGGTCGAAGACATCCCCGCGCTGTGGGACGCCAAGATGGCCGAGCTGCTCGGCCTGGACACGCGCGGCAACTTCAAAGACGGTCCCATGCAGGACGTGCACTGGCCGGCCGGCCTGTTCGGCTACTTCCCCTGCTACACGCTGGGGGCGATGTATTCCGCGCAGTGGTTCGCGGCGATGCGGCGCCAGCAGCCGCAGTTGGACGCGCAGATCGCGCAGGGCGAATTGGGCGGCGTGTTCGACTGGCTTTCCACGCATGTCTGGCAGGAAGCCAGCCGCTGGGAGACGCCCGAACTCGTGCGGCGCGCCAGCGGCGAGGCGCTCAATCCGGCGCACTTCGAAGCGCACCTGCGCGGGCGCTATCTGGGCTGAATGAGACAGCTCGCCGACAGCTTGGCTGTGGCGCGAAGATCAAAAAAATAGGGCCGCTCCAGCGGGGAGCGGCCCAAGTTCAGTCGAACGATCTCTCTTCCAAGTCCACAGCGCTTCCCCGGCCCCCCGGCCTTCTCCGCGTGTGGCGCCCGGTGTCTTCTTGTCTGCCGGGCTCGGCCGCCGCAACTCGTTCAGCGACCGTGAATGCATTCTGAAGACGTCAGGCCGCGCTGGCATCCCCGCAAGCCCAGGGGTGAGCGCGTCGCCTCGTGAACGGCGTCACAGCATCAGCGCCAACCGTTCCAGGATCAGCACAGCGAAAAAAGCCAGGCCGGCCACCGCCGTCCATTTCAGGATGACCAGGCCCAGACGCCGCCAGCGCGGCTGGCCGGTGGCGATGGAAAAGGCGAAGCAGAGGACGGCCGAGAACAGCAGCAGGCCGATGAGGAGGCGGGCGATGACCATCAGCAGCGGCTCACCACGCCGGCGCCAGCTCGGCAAACCCCTTGGGCGCCTCTTGCACGTCGTTGAAATAGACGATCTCGTAGGCGTCCTCGTCGGCCAGCAGCGCGCGCAGCAGCTTGTTGTTCAGCGCGTGGCCGCCCTTGAAAGACGTGTAGGCGGCCAGCAGCGGCATGCCGGCGACCTGCATGTCGCCGATGGCATCCAGGATCTTGTGCTTCACGAACTCATCGTCGTAGCGCAGGCCGTCGGCGTTCAGCACCTTGTAGTCGTCCACGACGATGGCGTTGTCCATGGAGCCGCCCAGCGTCAGGCCGCGCGAGCGCATCAGGTCGATGTCGGCCGTCATGCCGAAGGTGCGAGCGCGGGCGATTTCCTTCTTGTAGGTGCCCGAGCCCATGTCGAACACGAACTGGCTGCCGGTGGCGGCCACGGCGGGGTTGTCGAACTCGATCTCGAAGCTCAGCGTATAGCCGTGGTGCGGCTCCAGCTTGGCCCACATCAGCTTCTTGCCCTCGCCGTGGCGCACCTCGACGGTCTTCTTCACTTTCAGGAAGCGCTTGGGCGCGTCCTGCATGGCGATGCCGGCGGATTGCAGCAGGAAGACGAAGCTGGCGGCAGAGCCATCCAGCACGGGCACCTCGTCGGCATTGATGTCGACGTAGAGGTTGTCCAGGCCCAGACCGGCGCAGGCGGACAGCAGGTGCTCGATGGTCTGCACCTTGGGCGCACCGGGGTCGCCGCCGGGGCTGATGGTGGTCGCCATGCGCGTGTCGCTGACCGACGTGACGCTGACCGGGATGTCCACCGGCGGGCAGAGGTCGACGCGGCGGAAAACGATGCCGGTGTCGGCGGGCGCCGGGCGCAGCGTCAGCTCGACCTTCTGGCCGCTGTGGATGCCCACGCCGACGGCGCGCGTGATCGACTTCAGGGTGCGTTGCTTGACCATGACCGGGATTGTCCCAGCATCAAGCTTGAGCTTTGCGTTCCACGGGCAATCGCAGCGATAGCCGCGTCCCATTGCCCGGCGACGATTCGACGCGCAGCTTGCCGCCCAGGCGCTGGGCGCGCTTGATCTGGCTTTTCAGGCCGCGGCCGTGCTGGATGTTCTGCAGGTCGAAGCCGGCGCCGTCGTCCTCGACGCGGATCTCGACATAGCTGCCGTGGTGGCGCGTGACCATGCGCACGCGGCTGGCGCCGGCGTGCTTGAGCACGTTGTTCAGCGCTTCCTGCATCAGGCGCAGCACATGCAGCGCGTCGGGCGGCTCCAGCCAGGCCAGCGGCGGCAGGTCCTGCACGTCCCATTCGAGCTTGAGGCCGCCGATCTGCAGGCGCTTGCCGAGGCGGTAGCGCATGGTCGCCAGCAGCGAGACGAGGTCATGGCCGATGGGCTCAAGCGAGTCGATGACCAGACGCAGGTCGTCCACGCATTCGCGCAGCACCTCCACGCACTGCTCGTGCGACATGCTGCCCTGCTCCATCGCCACCAGCGCCGACAGCAGCGACGAGCCTAGGCCGTCGTGCATGTCGGCCATGATGCGCTGCCGCTCCAGCAGCAAGGCCTGCTGGCGCTCCACCTCGCGCAACTGCGCGTTCTGCGCCTGCAGCACCGAGACCTGCTCGTCCAGGTCTTCCTGCAACTGGCTGTTCTCGGCCTGCACCTGCTCGACGGTGCCGACGTAGCGGCGCTGCACGGCGTGCAGGAAGCTGAGCATGACGGCCAGCGTGGCGAAGGGCATCCAGAAGAAATGCTCCGGCCAGGCCCAGCCAGCCAGCACGGCCAGATCATGCCCGCCGATGAGGACGCCGATGACAAGCGCCAACGCCATCAGGCGCAACTCGGGGTGGCGCTCGCGCCAGGCCAGCCAGCACAGCCAGGCCGTGCCGACGGCAGCAACACCGGCCGTCACCGCGTACTGCAGCACCACCATGTCGAGCTGACGCAGCCACAGCGGCATGCTGACGACGCTGACGCCGATGACGGCCACGACCAGCGCCTTCTCAAGCCGGCGCGCGCGCCGCGTGGCAAAGCGCAGCGCGAACAGCAGCGCCGTCACCATGACCCAGGCCATGGACGCGTGGGTGGCCCACCAGAACCAGTCCTGCCCCAGCGTCGAGACCGGCAGGCTGACGTAGTAATGCAGATTGCGCACTACCCACGCGGCCGAGGCGAGCGCAAAGAGGCCGTAGATGGCCTCGTCGGGCCGGCGCAGCCACAGCGTCAGCGCGAACAGGCCGAGCACGGCCAGCGTCAGGCTGACGGCCTGCGGCAGGCCGTTCTGCATGCGCACCCGCCACTGCCAGCGCTTCTCCAGCACGTCGCGCGGGCCGACCCAGATGCGCGAGACCGCGTGGTAGCTGCCAGCGGGCACGGGCAAGGCGACCACCAGGTCCAGCCCCTGCGCACCGGTGCCCGGCAGCGGCAGCCAGATCGGCTGCACCCACTGCTCGCGCTCGGCATGCTGGTTGTCCAGCAGCAGCCGCCAGCCGCCCTCGGTGCGCGCCAGCACGGCGGCCGACAGCGTCACCAGCCGGGGCAGATAGAGGGCCTGGGCCTCGTCGACGCCGGCCGGCACATGCAGCCGGTACCAGCGCATCTCGTAGCCGCGCGAGTCGCTGACCATGGTGGCGCCGGGGCGGGCGCGCACGTCAGGCATGGCCAGCGGCTGCCACGCCGTGGGTGTGTCGGGCGGCAGCAGTTCGGGGGGCAGGTCAAGGCGGTCGTCGGCCGACACGGCCTGGCGGCGCAGCGCGGCCCACCAGGCTTCAAGCTGATCGCGGCTCCACGCCGTGGTGGCGACCTCGGTGGGCGCAGCCACGTCGGCGGCATGGCGCGGGCTGGGCTGGGGCAGGCGCTGGGCCAGGGCCGGCAGGCACACGCCCAGGCCCAGCCACAACAGCCAGCCCTGAAGCAAGCCCCGCAGGCCGCGCAGCTCAGGCATTCCCTTGATTTCTAGGCGTTGACATGGGCCGCGAGCATACGGCCTGGGGGCCTGCCTCAGGCGCCGCTGGTCCCCTCAGCCGCCACCGGCTGGCAGGCTCTTGCGCGCGGCCTCGCGCAGCTCGCGCGACAAGCCCTTGTCGCCCACTGCGCGCGACAACAGCAACGAGCCGACCATCGTGGACAGCATGGCCAAAGCCTGCTCGCGCTTCTCGCCCTCGTCGGCTGCCGGCATCTGGCCCTGCAGCGTCGCGACCAGGCTTTCGACGCCTTCGGCAAACACGCCCTTCACCGCCGGCCCGCCGCGCGCCGCGTCGCCGGCCAGCGCCACCAGGGCGCAGCCGGCACCGGGCAGGTCGCGGTGGGCGTCGGACAGATAGGCCTTGACCCAGGCTTTCAGGCTGCGGTCGGTCTGCGCCTTCCATTGCTCGCGGTTGACCTGCATCGCGCGCTGCGTGGCCTGCGCGGCAAGGTCGTCCTTGGACTCGAAGTGGCCGTAGAAGCCGCCGCGCGTCAGGCCCGCGGCCTGCATCAGGTCGTTCAGGCCGATGCCGTCGAAGCCACGCTCGCGGAACAGCTGGGCGGCGTTGTCGAGGATGCGTTCGCGGTTTTCTTCGGCTTGGGCGCGGGTGACTTTCATCGCGAACTCCTGGGGTCTTTCGAAAGACGGGCTTGACGCATTTTATATGTTGACCGACATTTATATCAATCATGTCGACCGACATGAATAAGTTGATCGAGAAGGAATCGCCATGCAGCTCAAGAACGCCATCGTCTTCATCACCGGCGCCAACCGCGGCCTGGGCCGCGCGTTTGCCGAAGCCGCGCTGGCCGCCGGTGCCGCCAAGGTCTATGCCGCCGCGCGCGACCCGGCCAGCATCGACCTGGCCGGCGTCGTGCCGGTCAAGCTGGACGTGACCGACCCCGCCCAGGTCGCCGCCGCCGTCGCGCAGTGCGGCGACGTGACGCTGCTGATCAACAACGCCGGCGTGTCGAAGGGCGCTGGCGTGCTGGCCGCCGATGCCATCGCTGTTACGCGCCAGCATTTCGACACCAACTTCTTCGGCGTCTGGGCGCTCTCCCAGGCGTTCGCGCCGGTGTTGAAGGCCAATGGCGGCGGCGCGGTGCTGAATGTGCTGTCGGTTTTGAGTTGGCTGACGCTGCCCGGCCTCACGCCCTACAGCGCCAGCAAGGCTGCGACCTGGGCGCTGAGCAACGGCCTGCGCAGCGAGCTGAAGGCCCAGGGCACGCAGGTCACCAGCCTGCACGTCGGCTACATGGACACCGACATGACACGCGGGCTGGACGCGCCCAAGTCGGCACCGGCCGACGTCGCTTGCCTGGCGCTTGAAGGCGTCGCGGCCGGCGCTTTCGAGGTGCTGGCCGACGACATCAGCCGCCAGGTCAAGCAGAGCCTGTCCACCCCCGCACCGGCCTACGCCGGTTGAACCTTGCGGAGATCACCATGGTCGAGTCCCCTGCCCTGACTGCCAAAGCTGCGCAACCCTTTGCAGCCCACAGCGACGGCCATCTGGCCGCCGCCCGGCATGCGTTCTCGGCGCCGGAGCGCATCGCGCTGAGCGCCGCCGAGAAGGCCGCCCTGGCCGGCGCGGCCGAGCCGCCGCTGCGACACGAAGGCGTCAAGCTCGCGCGTTGGACGCTCGGGAACAAGCGAGGCCCGCGCGTCGTGCTCGTGCATGGCTGGAACAGCCGCGGTTCGCATCTGCTCGGGTTTGCGCAGCCGCTGGTCGACGCCGGCTTCTCCGTGACGCTGTTCGACCTGCCCGGCCATGGCGACTCCGGCGGCCACGCGTCCAGCGTCGTGCACGCTGGCCGCGCGCTGCGTTCCGTGCTTACCGACCTCGGCGACGTCCACGCCGTCATCGGCCATTCCATGGGTTCGGCGGCGGCACTTCTGGCCTTTGCGCATGGGCTGCAGGTCAAGCGCAGCGTGCATCTGGCCGGGCCGTCGTCGCTGACGCCCATGGTCAAGGGCATCGCCAGGGCTCAAGGCCTGGGACCGGCGGATGCGGCTGCGTTCGCGGGCTGGGTGGAAGGATTCATTGGCACGCGCATCGCCTGCGTCGACCTGGAGCGGCTGCAGCACGGCCTGCGTCACCCAGGGCTGATCGTCCACGACCCCGAAGACCGCACGGTGCCGTTTGCAGCGTCGCAGGCGCTGCACGCGGCCTGGGCCGGTTCGCGCTTCGAGCCCGTCACCGGCCTCGGTCATCGCCGCCTGCTGGCCGATGCCGACGTCATCGCCCGCAGCGTGGCCTTCATTGCCGAAGGGCTTTCGTCGTGAGCGCCGTGCCTCGCCCCTGGCTGCTGACGCTGGCCGCGTTGTCGGCGCTGGGCACGCTGTCCACCAACATCCTGCTGCCGTCCCTGCCCGTCATGGCGCAGTCGCTGGGCGTCGACGAGGCCCGGCTGGCGGCAGCGGTGCTGGGCCTCTTCCTCGCCGTGTTCGCGCTGGCCCAGCTCGTCGTCGGGCCGCTGTCGGACCGCATCGGCCGCCGGCCCCTCGTGCTCGGCGGCCTGGCCGTGTTCGTGGCCGGCAGCCTCGTCGGAGCGTTCGCCACCACGCTGCCGCTGTTGCTGGCCAGCCGTGTGCTGCAGGCCGTCGGCGTCGCTGCGGCTTCGGTGCTGGCAAGGGCCGCCGCGCGCGACCGCTTCGAAGGCCCGCAACTCGCCGCGCTGCTCGGCCGCATCATGGTCGTCATGGCCGCGGCGCCGGGCTTCTCGCCGCTGCTGGGCGGGCTCGTGCAGGCAGCCTGGGGCTGGCGGGCCTTGTTCGGCGTGTTGATGCTGTCCGGCCTCGCGCTGGCGCTTGCCTATGCACACATCGTCGGCGAGACCCTGCCCGCCGAGCGCCGCCGCCATCAGCCCGCGAGCGCGCTGGCGCGGGGCTATCTGACGCTGCTGGCGGACGCGCGTTTCATGCGCCCGGCGCTGGCAACGGCGGCCATCCTCGGCGCGCTGTTCGCCTTCTTTGGCACCACGCCGCTGGTGCTGACGCGCAGCTTCGGTTTCTCGGCGCTGCAGGTGGGCCTGTTCTTCGCCGCGACGGTCTTCGTTGTCTTTGCGGCCGGGCAGTCTGCACCGCGCCTGACGGCACGCTGGGGGGCGCCCTCGGTGCTGCGCCTGGGCGCGGCATTGGCGATTGCGGGCGGGCTGGCGATGCTGCTGACGCACGCAGCCGGCCTGGTCGGCTTCGTTGCGGCGGGCTGCATCTTCCTGTTCGGCATGGGCCTGGTGTCACCCACCGGCACGGCACTCGCGCTGACGCCGTTTGCGTCACAGGCGGGTCAGGCTTCAGCGCTGCTGGGCTTCCTGCAGATGGCCGCAGCCGCGCTGCTGACGACGACCGCCGCCACGCTGCCGGGTGCGCGCGTGGATGCGTTGGCGCTGGTACTGGCGGGTGGTGGCTTGCTGGCTTTGCTTTCAGGCGCGGCCAAGCCTGCTGCGACGGTCGCTCGCGTGTCCTGACAGAGCAAAAACTCTTTGCGCGTTGCTGAAGCGGCAGCTTGGGCGCAGGAGGGCGAGCGGGCCGGCTGCTGCGTGTCCCCCGGCCGCTTCGCGACCTCCTCCTTTACCTTCGCAGCCGACCCACTCGCCCTCCTGCTTGACGTTGTGTCGGGACTGCTCGACGAAAAGCTCACGGTGGAGAAGCCGGGAGGTGGGGGCGCGCAATTGCGCAGGTAAAGGAGGAGGGCCGCTTGCGGCACGGGGGACACGGAGCATTTGCGTGCCCCCGCCTACCGGCGAAGACCGCGCTTCGCAGATGGAGTCAGGGCCTTGTTGGGAGATCGCGAATAGGCGCGCAACTAGCGCAAAGCAAAAAGGCGAGTCTCACGACTCGCCCTTTTCATCAAGCAGAGACCAATCAGTCAGCTTGCTTGCGCAAGAAGGCCGGGATCTCGATCTCGTCCATGCCGTTGGACGACAGCGCCTCGACCTTGGCCGCTGCACTGCCCGAACGGCCGTGGCGCCAGACGCTGGGCACGTTCGCGTTCGCGAAATCACCCAGGCCCAGGCCGACATTGGCCTGCTGGGCCGTCGGCGTGCTCATGGCAACGGCCTGCGTCAGCACGGGCATGGCGACACCGTCGGTGCCGTTGCGCACGACCTGGTGGGTCTGCACCACTTGCAGCGGTGCCTGCTGGCGGGCGCGGCCAGCCGTCAGGCCGGTGGCAATGACGGTCACGCGCAGCGAGTCGCCCAGGCTTTCGTCATAGGCCGTGCCGTAGATGATGTGCGCTTCTTCCGAGGCGTAACGCTTGATGGCGTTCATCGCGTTGCGCGACTCGCTCAGCTTGAAGTTGGCGCGGCTCGCAGCAATCAGCACCAGCACGCCACGCGCACCGGAGAGGTCAATGCCCTCCAGCAGCGGGCAGGCCACTGCTGCTTCGGCTGCCTTGGTGGCGCGGTCCGGGCCGCCGGCTTGCGCCGTGCCCATCATGGCCTTGCCGGGCTCGCTCATCACGGTCTTGACGTCTTCGAAGTCGACGTTGACCAGGCCGGGGATGTGAATGATGTCGGAAATGCCGCCAACGGCGTTCTTCAGCACGTCATTGGCGTGCGCGAAGGCCTGATCCTGTGTGACGTCGTCGCCCAGCACGTCGAGCAGCTTGTCGTTCAAGACAACGATCAGCGAGTCGACATTGGCTTCGAGTTCGGCCAGGCCCGCGTCGGCCGCCTTGGCGCGCCGGCCGCCTTCGAATTCGAAGGGTTTGGTGACAACGCCGACCGTCAGGATGCCCATTTCCTTGGCAACGCGCGCAATCACCGGTGCGGCGCCCGTGCCGGTACCGCCGCCCATGCCGGCGGTAATGAACAGCATATTGGCGCCGGTGATGGCTTCGCGAATGCGGGATTCGGCTTCCTCGGCGGCGGAGCGGCCCATTTCGGGTTTCGCACCAGCGCCCAGGCCGGAGGTGCCGAGTTGCAGCAATTGATCCGCCTTGGAGCGGTTCAACGCCTGTGCGTCGGTATTGGCGCAGATGAATTCAACGCCTTGAACACCCTGGGCGATCATGTGGTCCACGGCGTTGCCGCCGCCACCACCGACCCCGATCACCTTGATTTGGGTGCCTTGGTCAAACTCTTCGATCATCTCGATGGGCATATCAATCTCCTAACTGCGGCAATTGTGCCGTGGCACAAAAAAAATAACCAGTTGCTGAAACATTTTTTTCACGCTAAGTCGTGGTTTTGGGGGGTCAAAAATTCCCCATGAACCAATCCTTGATGCGGCCGAGCAGGGTTTGCACCGAGCCAGCCTGCTGTGCGGCCTTGAAACCCCGGCTGCGCGACAGCCGGGCTTCTTCGAGCAAGCCCATGACCGTCGCGGACCGCGGGTTGGCGACCATGTCGTAAAGGGCCCCCGAATAAGTGGGCAGGCCGCGCCGGACGGGTTTCAGGAAAATATCCTCGGCGAGTTCCACCATGCCCGGCATGACGGCCGAGCCGCCGGTCAGCACGATCCCGGAGGACAGCAATTCCTCATACCCGCTCTCGCGAATGACCTGGTGCACCAGCGAAAAGATTTCCTCGACGCGCGGCTCGATGACGCCGGCCAGCGCCTGCTTGGACAGCATGCGGGGGCTGCGGTCGCCCAGGCCGGGCACCTCCACCTGGTCCGATGGGTCGGCCAGCAACTGCTTGGCGACGCCATATTCGACCTTGATTTCCTCGGCATCCTTGGTCGGCGTGCGCAGCGCCATGGCGATATCGCTGGTGATCAGGTCGCCCGCGATGGGAATGACAGCCGTATGGCGGATGGAGCCGCCGGTGAATATCGCGACATCCGTGGTGCCGGCGCCGATATCCACCAGCGCAACCCCGAGGTCGCGCTCGTCGGCGGTCAGGGCGGCGTGGCTGGACGCGCTGGGGTTCAAAACCAGCTGATCGACCTCCAGACCGCACCGGCGAACGCATTTGACGATGTTTTCGGCGGCACTTTGAGCGCCGGTGACGATATGGACCTTGACCTCCAGCCGGCCGCCACTCATGCCGATGGGTTCTTTCACCTCATGGCCGTCGATGACGAATTCCTGCGGCTCGACCAGCAAAAGGCGCTGATCGTTGGGAATATTGATGGCCTTGGCGGTTTCGACGACGCGGGTCACATCAACCGGCGTGACCTCCTTGTCGCGCACGATGACCATGCCGGTGGAGTTTTGCCCGCGGATATGGCTGCCGGTGATCCCCGTGTAAACCCGGGAGATTTTGCAGTCGGCCATCATTTCGGCCTCTTTCAAGGCCTGCTGGATGGACTGGACCGTGGCGTCGATATTGACGACGACGCCGCGCTTCAAGCCATGCGAGGGCGCCACGCCCAAGCCGGCGATGCGCAATTCCCCGTTCGGCAAAACCTCGGCGACAACCGCCATGATCTTGGCGGTACCAATATCCAAACCGACGACCAGATCCTTGTATTCCTTGGGCATGTCCGTCCTCAGCGCTTTCTAATTACGGGTTTACCCGGTGTTTGTGTCGTCACACCACGCAGCTTGACCGCGTAGCCGTCGGCGTGGCGCAGGTCGGCCGACAGCAGAGGGCTGTGATAGGTCGCCGTGACCTGCGTGATGGAGCGGGCGAACTGGCCGAAACGGGCGGCGACTTCCGGCTCGCTGCCGCGGCCCAGTTCGACGACGGCGCCGCTGCCAAAGGTGGCGCGCCAGGAGCCGCGGCCGGACAGATCCAGGCGGTCGATGCTTTCGCCAAGCTTCTCGGCGGCCGGTGACAGCGCCCGCCACATCTGCAACATGGGGCCGGCTGCGTGAGCGGGGCCGGCGAGGACGGGCAGGGTTTCGTCCTCGACATCGCCGAGGTTGGCCTGGAAGACTTCGCCGAAGCTGTTGACCAGCGCGCGCTCGGCCGTGGCCTCGGTGGCGGAGTCGGCGCCGTCGGTGCGCGCCTCCCAGTAGGCGGCGGCGCGGTGCTCTTCGAGGTGGACCTTGAGCCGCATCGGCCAGACGCGCTGCAGTTGCGCGTGGCGCACCCAGGGCACGGCCTCGAAAGCGGCGCGGCCGTCTTTCAGGTTCATGCCGAGGAAGGAGCCGTGCAGGCGCGGCAGCGCATTGGCGCGCAGCGAGGCGACGCTGTTGCGGCTGACGTCGCCCTCGACCTGGATGGCGCGGAAGTTGAACACCGGCAGCCGCACCACCCAGCGGATGGCCGCCCACGCCGCCGTTACCAGCAAGGCCGCGACGAGCAGCGCCGACACCGCATTCATCAGGCGGATGTCGGGCGGCAGCGCAGCGGTGGCGGCGGCGGAGTTCATGAATTCAAGCGCGATCAAGGCGAGCCTGCGACAGCAGCCACAGGCACAGATGCGGGTAGTCGACACCCACGGCCTGCGCGGCCTTGGGCACCAGCGAGTGCGAGGTCATGCCCGGGCTGGTGTTCATCTCCAGCAGGAAGGGGGTCATGTCGGACTTGCGCAGCATCAGGTCGGCGCGGCCCCAGCCGCGGCAGCCCAGCAGGCGGTAGGCGTGCAGCACGAGCTGCCGGATGTCGGCTTCGAGCGCAGCCGGCAGCGAGCCGAACAGGTATTGCGTCGTGTCGGTCTCGTACTTGTTGGCGAAGTCGTAGTTGCCGGCCTCGGCACGGATCTCGATGACCGGCAGCGCGACGGCGCCCTCGCCTTCGCCCAGCACGGCGCAGGTCAGCTCGGGGCCTTCGATGCACTGCTCGAACAGCAACTCGTCGTCAAAGCCCAGCGCCAGCTCGACGGCGCCCTGCATGTCCGAATAGCCGGCCGCCTTGGTGATGCCGATGCTGCTGCCTTCGTGCGGTGGTTTGACGACGACCGGCAGGCCCAGCGTGTCGGGGATCTGGCGGATGCGCTCGCGCGTCAGCTCAGCGCGGGACAGGGCCAGGTATTGCGGCGTGGCCAGGCCCTCGTTGTCCCAGATCCGCTTGGTCATGGTCTTGTCCATCGCCACACCGGAGGCGGTCACGCCGGAGCCGGTGTAGGGGGTGCCCAGCCATTCGAGGGCGCCCTGGATGGTGCCGTCTTCGCCGCCCCGGCCGTGCAGCGCGATGAAGGCGCGCTCAAACCCTTCGTCCTTGAGGGCTTGCAACGGGCGCTCGGCGGGGTCGAAGGCGTGGGCGTCGACGCCGATGGACTTGAGCGCGGCGAGCACGCCATTGCCGCTCATCAGCGACACCGGCCGCTCGGCGCTGTGGCCGCCAAGCAGCACGGCCACCTTGCCGAGCGACTTTGCGTCGATGTTCAGATCGATGGGAGAGGTCATGCTGCGCCTCCTTGGAAATGCTGGGCGACACGACCGGGCAGGCTGCTCATCGAGCCCGCGCCCATGCCGATGACGACGTCGCCGTCGCGCGTCAATGCCGCAAGCGCGGCGGGCATGTCGGCGACCGTCGCCACGAAGTTGGGCGTGCCGGCGGCTTCGGCGAGCGCCGTGCCTGTGGCGCCTTCGATGGGCGCTTCGCCCGCCGAATACACCTCGGTCAGCAACACGACATCGGCGCCGCCCATCACGCGTACGAACTCTGCAAAGCAGTCCCGCGTGCGTGTGTAGCGATGCGGCTGGAAGGCCAGCACGAGGCGGCGGCCCGGATAGGCGCCGCGCGCCGCGGCCAGCACGGCGGCCATCTCGACCGGATGGTGGCCGTAGTCGTCGACCAGATCGAAGCGGCCGCCATCGCCGGCCGGCCAAGTGCCGTGCTTCTCGAAGCGGCGGCCCACGCCGGAGAAGCCGGCCAGCGCCTTCTGGATGTCGGCGTCCGCGCAGTCCAGCTCGGTGGCGATGGCGATGGCCGCCAACGCATTGCGCACGTTGTGCTCGCCGGCCAGGTTGAGCAGAACGTCGAAGTCTTCGGCGCCCTCGCGCTGGCAGGTGAAGCGCATCTGCGCGCCGGCCAGCGCCTGCACATTGACCGCGCGCACGCTGACGCCGGCCGACAGGCCGTAGCTGACGACCGGCCGCTCGATGCGGCCGAGGACGGCCTGCACGCCGGGGTCGTCTGCGCAGACGATGGCCGCGCCGTAGAAGGGCATGCGGTGCAGGAACTCGACAAAGGCTGCATGCAGACGCTCGACCGAATGGCCGTAGGTGTCCATGTGGTCTTCGTCGATGTTGGTGACGACGGACAGCACGGGGCTGAGCTTCAGGAAGGAGGCGTCGCTCTCGTCGGCCTCGACGACGATGAACTCGCCCTTGCCCAGGCGCGAGTTGGCGCCCGCCGCATTGAGCTTGCCGCCGATGACGAAGGTCGGGTCCAGCCCGGCCTCGACGAGGATGGCGGTGACGAGCGAGGTCGTCGTCGTCTTGCCATGCGTGCCGGCGATGGCGATGCCGCGGCGCAGGCGCATCAGCTCGGCCAGCATGACGGCGCGCGGCACGACGGGCACCTGGCGCGCGCGGGCCGCCATGACCTCGGGGTTGTCGGCCGCGACGGCCGTGCTGGTGACCAGCGCCTGGGCGTCACCAATGTTGGGGGCCGAGTGGCCGATCTCGACACGCAGGCCCAGTGCACGCAGGCGCTCAGTCGTGGCGCTCTCGGTCGCGTCCGAGCCGCTGACCGTGAAACCCAGGTTGTGCAGGATCTCGGCAATACCGCTCATGCCGGCGCCGCCGATGCCGACAAAGTGCAGTCTCTGTACGGCGTGCTTCACTTCAACATCCCTTCGATTTCGTCGGCGACGCGCGCCGCGGCGCGGGGCCGGGCCAGCGCGCGGGCCTTCTCGCCCATGGCGAGCAGCGCGCCGCGGTCCAGGCCGCTCAACAGTTGGTGCAGCTTGGCCGGCGTCAGCTCCGTCTGCGGCAGGTGAATGGCCGCGCCATGCTGGGTCATGAAGATGGCGTTGTCGCGCTGGTGCGAGGTGGTACTGACCACCAGCGGCACCAGCACCGCCGCGCAACCGGCCGCGCAGAGTTCGCTGACGGTGATGGCACCGGCGCGGCAGACGACGACATCGGCCCAGGCGAGTGCAGCGGCCATGTCGTCGATGAAGGGGCGCACTTCGGCCGTCAAGCCGGCGTCGGTGTAGGCCTGCCAGACGGCGCCGAGATGGTCCTGACCGGACTGGTGCAGCACCTGCGGGCGCTGATCTTCGGGCCACAGCGCCAGAGCTTCGGGCAGGGCCTGGTTCAGCGCGCGCGCGCCGAGCGAGCCGCCCAACACGAGCAGGCGCAAGGGGCCGATGCGATCGGCCATGCGCTCGGCGGGCAGGGGAAGCGCCTCGATCTCCGCGCGCACCGGGTTGCCGCTGACGACGGCGCCGCGCGTCGAGGCTGCGGCCGCGCCGTCGAAGCCGAAGGCGATGCGGCGCGCGAAAGGCTTCAGCGCGAGGTTGCTCTTCAACATCGCGGCGTCGGCGTTGACGAGCATCAGCGGGCGGCCGGTCAGCGCCGCCGTCAGGCCGGCGGGAACGCAGACATAGCCGCCCATACCCAGCACGGCTGTTGCCTGGCGCTCGGCGTAAACGCGGCGAGCGGCGCCCAGCGACTTGAAGAAGCCGACGATGCCACGCAACGTGTGCTTCAAGCCCTTGCCGCGCAGGCCGGCGAACGGCAGCGCGTCCAGCTCGATGCCGCGCGCCGGGACGAGGCGGTTCTCCATGCCGTGCGGCGTGCCGATCCAGGACACGGTCCAGCCGCGCCGCTGCATTTCTTCAGCGACGGCCAGACCGGGAATGACGTGGCCGCCCGTGCCGGCGGCCATGACGACGAGGTGGCGTGTCATGAACGCCCCCCTCTCATCATTTGCCGATTCTGGCTGCGGCCCGCGGACTGCGTCCGCTTCACGTCGCTGCGCGACATGAGCCTGCGCCGAAACAGACCACCGCCGCGCGTATCGCGCGTCGCCGCCTGGCTGCTTTGCATCCAGTCGCTCATGCGCGGCCTCCGCGCATGAGTTGTCTGTTTTCCAGATCAATCCTCAAGACCACCGCCAACGCCACACAGTTCATCAAGATCGCCGACCCACCAAAGCTCATCAACGGCAGCGTCAGGCCCTTGGTCGGCAGCGTGCCCAGGTTCACGCCCATGTTGATGAAGGCCTGGCCGCCCATCCACAGGCCGATGCCTTGCGCGTAAAGCCCGGCGAACACGCGGTCCAGCGCGATGGCCTGGCGGCCGATGAGGAAGCAGCGGCGCGTCAGCCAGAAGAAGGCGAGGATGACCAAGGCAACTCCGGCAAAGCCAAGTTCCTCGCCAATGACGGCGAGCAGGAAGTCGGTGTGGGCCTCGGGCAGGTAGTGCAGCTTCTCGACGCTGCTGCCCAGGCCCTGGCCGAACCACTCGCCGCGGCCGAAGGCGATCAGGCTGTGAATCAGCTGGTAGGACTTGCCCTGGGCGTACTTCTCGTTCCACGGGTCAAGGTAGGCAAAGATGCGCTCGCGGCGGAACTCGCTGAAGCTGATCATCAGCACGAAGGCGCCCACCAGCACCAGCGTGATGAGCAGGAACATGCGGCCGTTGACGCCGCCCAGGAACAAGATGCCCATCGCGATGCAGGCGATGACCATGAAGGCGCCCATGTCCGGCTCGGCCAGCAGCAGCAGGCCGACGAAGGCCAGCGAGATGGCCATGGGCGTGACGGCCTGGAAGAAGTTCTCCCGCGCGTCCATCTTGCGCATCATGTAGTTGGCCGCGTACAGCGCGATGCCGAACTTGGCCAGTTCGCTGGGCTGGAAGTTCATGACGCCCAGGGGGATCCAGCGCCGCGCGCCGTAGACGACCTTGCCGATTCCCGGGACGAGCACGCCCACCAGCAGCAACAGCGCCACGACGAAGACCCAGGGCGCATAGCGCTCCCACAGCGCGACGGGGATCTGCACCGTGACCAAGCCCGCAACCAGCGCAAAGCCGATGGCGACCAGGTGGCGCGTCAGGAAGTGCGTGGGCAGGTAGCGCGAAAAGCGCGGGTTGTCCGGCATCGCGATGGAGGCCGAATAGACCATCAGCAGACCCAGGGCCATCAGCGCCAGAACGACCCAGACGAGGGTGATGTCAAAGCCCTGCAGCTGCGTCGGCCGGCCGGCGGAGGTGGAGACCCAGTCGCGCACCGGCACCGGGCCGCCGGACTCGTCGTCGCCGCGCTTCCACAGGCCTTGCAGGCGTTGGGTAAACGTGGCGATCACAGCGCCACCCCGCGCTCGTCGGCCAGCTGCTGCACCGTGGCGACGAAAACCTCGGCGCGGTGGGCGTAGTTGCGGAACATGTCCAGGCTGGCGCAGGCCGGGGACAGCAGCACGCTGTCGCCGCTTTGGGCTTGCGCCAGGCACCAGGCGGTGGCGGCTTCCAGCGTCGCGTGGTGCTGCAGCGGCACGCCGGTGGCGGCCAGCGCGGCCTCGATCTGCGGCGCGTCCCGGCCGATCAGCGCGACGGCGCGGGCATGGCGCTGCACGCCTGCGGCCAGCGGCGCGAAGTCCTGGCCCTTGCCGTCGCCGCCAAGGATGAGCACCAGCTTGGCCGGCGCGCGGTCAGCCCCCAGGCCCGAGATGGCTGCAACGGTGGCGCCGACATTGGTGCCTTTGCTGTCGTCGTAGAACTCGACGCCGTCGATGCTGCCGACGGGCTCCACGCGATGCGGCTCGCCGCGGTACTCGCGCAGCGCGTGCAGCATGGGCGCCAGCTCGCAGCCGGCGGCGCAGGCGAGCGCCAGCGCGGCCAGCCCGTTGGCGGCGTTGTGGCGGCCGCGCACGCGCAGCGCGTCGGCAGGCATGAGGCGCTGGATGATGAGCGGCTCTGCGTCGTCGCTCTTCTTGCGCTTGATGGTCGGGTCCAGCTCCAGGGCGCGCACCAGCCAGGTCAGGCCGCCTTCGTCGACAAGACCGAAGTCACCCGGTGCCTGGGGCGCGTTCAGGCCAAAGCGCACGACCTGGCGCGACACGGTGCGGCCGGGCTTGCCGCGGCTGCCCTTGACGAACACCGGCGCGGGCACAAGGGCTTCGACGTCGGCGTCGTCACGGTTGGCGACGATCACCGACTCACGGCCGAAGATGCGCGCCTTGGCGCGGCCGTAGGCGGCCATGTCGCCATGCCAGTCGAGGTGGTCCTGCGTCAAATTCAGGACGGCACCGGCGGTCGGCTCGAAGTTGTTGACACCTTCCAGCTGGAAGCTCGACAACTCCAGCACCCAGACCTCGGGCAGCGTCTCGAACACCGGGCCGCGTGGCGGCGGTGGGTTGATGGGCAGCGGTGTTTCCTCGTCGGGCAGCACCGATTCGGCTTCCACGACTTCTTCGACGGGCGCGTCTTCGATCTCCGCCGCGATCACTTCGGCCGGCGTCTCGACCGGCACCGGATCAGGCTCCCTGGTCAGCGCCTCGGTCAGCGTGTCCAGCAGCGTCGGGCCGATGTTGCCGGCGATGGCCACGCGCTTGCCGGCGCGCTCGACGAGCAGGCCGGTCATGCAGGTCGTCGTCGTCTTGCCGTTGGTGCCGGTGATGGCGAGCACGGCGGGCGTGTAGCCATGCTGGGCCTTGAGCGCGGCCAGTGCGTCGGCGAACAGGTCCAGCTCGCCGCGCACGGCCGGGCCGTCCGAATAGACGGCGGCCAGGCGCGCGTCCAGCGGCGACAGGCCCGGACTCTTCAGCACCGCGTTGAAGCTGGCAGCAATGTCGGCCGTCAGCTCACCGGTGATGAAGGCTGCCGTGTCGCCCAACGCGGTCAACTGCGGCGGCTGCGCGCGCGAGTCCCACACCGTGACCTGCGCGCCGAAGCTCGCGCACCAGCGCGCCATGGCCAGGCCGGAGTCACCCAGGCCCAGCACCAGCACGCGCTGATCGACGAGTTGCGGCAGGCTCAGCTTCATGCGACTACCGGAGCTTCAAGCTCGCCAGGCCGACCAGGCACAGCAGCATGGTGATGATCCAGAAACGGATGACGACCTGCGTCTCGTTCCAGCCGCTCTTCTCGAAGTGGTGATGCAGCGGCGCCATCTTGAAGATGCGCCGGCCCGTGCCGAAGCGCTTCTTCGTGAACTTGAACCAGCTCACCTGCAGCATCACGCTCAGCACTTCGGCCACGAAGATGCCGCCCATGATGCCGAGCACGATCTCCTGGCGCGTGATGACGGCGATGGTGCCCAGGCCGCCGCCCAGCGCCAACGCGCCGACGTCGCCCATGAAGACCTGCGCCGGGTGGGCGTTGAACCACAGGAAGGCCAGGCCTGCGCCGGCCATCGCCGCGCAGAAGATCAGCAGTTCGCCGGCACCTGGGATGTAGGGCAGCAGCAGGTATTTGGAGAACACCGACGAGCCGGTCAGATAGGCGAACAGGCCCAGCGCCGAGCCCACCAGCACCACCGGCATGATGGCCAGGCCGTCCAAGCCGTCGGTGAAGTTCACCGCGTTGCTGGTGCCCACCATGACGAAATAGGCCAGGGCCACGAAGCCCCACACGCCCAGCGGCATGCTGATGGTCTTGAAGAACGGGATGAGCAGGTCGGCCTTGGGCGGCAGCTCGGTCGAGAAGCCGCTGGACACCCAGCGGAAGAACAGCTGCACGACCCCCAGGAAACTGGTCTCCGACACGCCGAACGCCAGGTAGAGCGCGGCGAACAGGCCGATCAGCGACTGCCACAAGAACTTTTCGCGGCTGCGCATGCCCTCGGGGTTCTTGTCAACGACCTTGCGCCAGTCGTCCACCCAGCCCACGGCGCCAAAGCCCATGGTGACCAGCATGACGACCCAGACGAAGCGGTTGCTCCAGTCGAACCACAGCAGCGTCGACACGCCGATGCCGATCAGGATGAGCACGCCACCCATGGTCGGCGTGCCGCTCTTGGCCAGGTGCTGCTGCACGCCGTAGGCGCGGATGGGCTGGCCGATCTTCATCGCCGTCAGGCTGCGGATGACCCAGGGCCCGAAGGCCAGGCCAATCAGCAGCGCCGTCATGGCCGCCATCACCGCGCGGAAGGTGATGTACTGGAAGACGCGCAGGAACCCCAGGTCGGGGTAGAGACCCTGCAGCCACTGGGCGAGGCTAAGCAGCATGCATGTCTCCGGTGGGTTGGGTGGTTTGCAGTGCGGCGACCACTTGTTCCATCTTCATGAAGCGCGAGCCCTTGACCAGGGTCTGGGCTGCGGCGCCGGGTTGTTCGTCGAGGGCCGCGATGAGCGCGGCCGTGCTGTCGAAGGCGCGGGCGCGAGGGCCATAGGCCGCCGCCGCGTCGCGGGCGGCCGCGCCGGCCGTCCAGAAGTGGGCGATGCCGCGCTCGGCCGCGTAGGCGCCCACTTCGCGGTGGAAGGCCGGGCCGTCGTTGCCGACCTCGCCCATGTCGCCCAGGATGAGCCAGCCCTCGCCGGGCAGGCCAGCCAGCACGTCGATGGCGGCGCGCACGCTGTCGGGGTTGGCGTTGTAGCTGTCGTCGACGAGGGTGCGGCCCTGCGCGTCGCGCTTGAGTTCGCTGCGGCCCTTGACGGCGCGAAAACTCTCCAGGCCCTGCTGGATGGCGGACAGCGGCGCGCCGGCCGCGAGCGCAGACGCCGCGGCGGCCAGCGCGTTGCGCACGTTGTGCTCCCCGGCCATCTGCAGCGCCACCGGCACCGTGCCGGCCGGCGTGTGCAACTCCAGCGCCCAGTGCTGCGCGTCGCCCTGCCACTGCGCTTCACCGGTCACATCGGCCTCGCCATGCAGCGCGAAGGTCAGATGCGGGCGGGCACCGGCCATCTCGAACCAGATCGGCGCGCAGGCGTCCTCGGCAGGGAAGACGGCGCAGCCGCTCAGGCTCAGCGCCTCCAGCACGGCGCCGTTCTCGCGCGCCACGGCCTCGACGGTGGCCATGAATTCCTGGTGCTCGCGCTGCGCGTTGTTGACGAGGGCCACCGTCGGCTGCGTCATCGCCGCCAGTGGTGCGATCTCGCCGGGGTGGTTCATGCCCAGCTCGACGACGGCGGCGCGGTGGCTCACCTCGTCGTCGTGGCGCAGGCGCAGCAGCGTCAGCGGCACGCCGATGTCGTTGTTGTAGTTGCCCTCGGTGGCCAGCGCGCCATCCGCCACCCAGGCGCGCAGGATGCTCGCGATCATCTGCGTCGTCGTCGTCTTGCCGTTGCTGCCGGTGACGGCAATGACGGGCAGTTGCTGCTGACGTCGCCACGCTGCGGCGAGCTGGCCGAGGGCCGCTTTCGCATCGGGCACCAGCAGGCCCGGCAGGCCGGCTTCCGCCAGGCCGCGCTCGGCCAGCGCCGCAACGGCGCCCGAGGCCTTGGCCTGCGCCAGAAAGTCGTTCGCATCAAAGCGCTCGCCGCGCAGCGCGACGAACAGGTCGCCCGCGCGCAGCGTGCGCGTGTCGCTGTGCACGCGGGCAAAGCCGGTCGTGCCGTCGCCCACCAGCGTGGAGCCGGGCAGCAGTGCCTGCGCTTCGGCCAAGGTCATGAACGTCACAGACCGGCCCTCTCAAGCAGCGCCGCACGCGCTTCGGCCACGTCGGAGAACGGCCGGCGCACGCCGTTCACCTCCTGGTAGTCCTCGTGGCCCTTGCCGGCGACCAGCACGATGTCGCGCGCGCCGGCCTGTGTGATGGCCGCGCGTATGGCTTCCTCGCGCGCCTCGATGACTATTGCCGCGGGCGCCCCGGCCGTGATGTCTGCCAGGATCTGCGCCGGCACCTCGGTGCGCGGGTTGTCCGTCGTGACGACGACATGGGCCGCCAGGCGTGCGGCGATGCTGCCCATCTGCGGGCGCTTGCCGCGGTCGCGGTCGCCGCCGCAGCCGAACACGCAGATCAGCTCGCCGCCACGCGCCTTGGCCAGGCCCTGCAGCGCCGACAGCGCCTTGTCCAGCGCGTCCGGCGTGTGGGCGTAGTCGATGACGACCTGCGGCAGCTCGCGGCCGTTGCCGACGCGCTGCATGCGGCCGGGCACCGGCGTCACGCGGGCCAGCACGCGCGCCACGTCGGCCAATGCATGGCCTTGCGCCCGCAGCGCGCCGGCCACGCCGAGCAGGTTGGCAGCGTTGTAGTCGCCGATCAGGCTGGTCTGCAAGGCAATGGACTCGCCACCCTCGTGCAGCGTGAAGGCCAGGCCCTCGCCGGTGTAGTGCAGGTCGCGCGCCGTCAGCCGCGCATCCAGACGCTCGACGCCGGTGGTCCACACGTCCAGCGCCGCCAATTCCGCCGCGAGCGCATCGCCCTTGGCATCGTCCAGGTTGATGACCGCCGCGCGCAGGCCGGGGAAGCCGAACAGCGCCCGCTTGGCCACCCAGTAGGCGTCCATGTCGCCGTGGTAGTCGAGGTGGTCCTGCGTGAAGTTGGTGAACACGGCCACGCGGATGGCAGTACCGGAGAGCCGGCCTTCGACGATGCCGATGCTGCTGGCCTCGATGGCGCAGGCCGCGAAGTCTTGGTCGCGCATGCGGGCGAACGCGGCCTGCAACAGCACGGGGTCGGGCGTGGTCAAGCCGTTGTAGTCCAGCTTGGGCGGCTCGCCGATGCCCAGCGTGCCGACGACGCCGCAGCGCTTGTTCAAGCCGGCCAGGGCCTGGGCGATCCACCAGGCCGACGAGGTCTTGCCGTTGGTGCCGGTGATGGCGATGACGTCCAGCGTGTCGGTGGGCTTGCCGAAGAAGGCGGCGGCGATCTCGCCGGTGCGCGCCTTGAGGCCGGGCAGCGAGGCCACGCGCGCGTCGACAAAGCCGAAGCGCTCGACGTCGCCGTCCTCCACCAGGCAGGTGGCGGCACCGGCGGCCAGCGCGGCGGCCACGTACTCACGGCCATCGCGCGCATAGCCGGGCCAGGCGATGAAGGCGTCGCCGGGCTGGACCTGGCGGCTGTCGGTGCGCAGCGTGCCGGTGCACCATTCGGCGAGCCAGCGGGCGGCGGCTTCCGGGGATTTCAGGCGCGTCAACATCAGAAGCTCTCTTCCACGGCCGTGGCCTTTTGATTCGCGACGATCTGGCTCTTCACATCCAGGTCGGGCGCCACACCCAGCAGGCGCAGCGTCTGCGCGGTGACCTGGCTGAACACCGGGCCGGCGACCTTGCCGCCGTAATAGACGCCGGCGGTCGGCTCGTCGACCATCACCGCGACGACGATGCGCGGGTTGCTGATCGGCGCAATGCCGACGAACCAGGAGCGGTATTTGTGGGCCGCATAGCCGCGGCCTTCCTGCTTGTGCGCGGTGCCGCTCTTGCCGCCCACGCTGTAGCCCGGCACCTGCGCGTCGGGCGCCGTGCCGCCGGGGCCGGCGGCGGCCTGCAGCATCAGGCGCAGATCCTGCGTGACCTTGGGCGAAAAGACGCGGATGCCCGCCACCGGTTGGTCATGCGGCTGGCGCAGCATGCTCACGGGCACGATCTCGCCGTCGCGCGCGAACACCGTGTAGGCCCGCGCCAGCTGGAACAGCGACGCCGACAGCCCGTAGCCGTAGCTCATCGTCGCCTGCTCGATGGGCCGCCAGGTCTTGTAGGGCCGCAACTTGCCGCTGATGGCGCCGGGGAAGCTGATCTGCGGCCGCTGACCCAGGCCGATGGCCGTGAACATCTCGTGCATCTCGCGCGGCTGCATCTGCATGGCGAGCTTGGTGGCGCCGATGTTGCTGGAGAACTTGATGACCTCGCGCACCGGGATGACGCCGTGCGCCTTGGTGTCGGTGATGACGGCGCCCTGGAAGGCGTACTTGCCGTTGCCGGTGTCGACCATGGTCTCCGGCGTGCTGCGGCCGGTTTCCATCGACAGGCCGGCGATGAAGGGCTTCATCGTCGAGCCGGGCTCGAAGACGTCGGTCAGTGCGCGGTTGCGCAGCTGCTCGCCGGACAGGTTCTGGCGGTTGCCCGGGTCGTAGCTCGGGAAGTTGGCCAGCGCCAGCACCTCGCCGCTCTGCACGTCCAGCACGACGACGGAGCCGGCCTTGGCCTTGTTGGCCGCCACCGCGTCACGGATGCGCTGGTAGGCGAAGAACTGCACCTTCGAGTCGACCGACAGGTCGATGTCCTGGCCATTGGCCGCCGGCACGACGTCGCCGATGTCCTCGACGACGCGGCCCAGGCGATCACGCACGACGGAGCGCGAGCCGTCGCGGCCTTGCAGCTCCTTCTGGAAGGCCAGCTCGATGCCCTCCTGGCCGCGGTCTTCCACGTTCGTGAAGCCGACGACATGCGCCGCCGCCTCGCCCTCGGGGTACTTGCGACGGTACTCGCGGTCCTGGAACACGCCCTTGAGCCCGAGCGCCTTCACGCGCGTGGCTGTGTCGTCGTCGGACAGGCGCTTCAGCCAGACGAAGCGCGCCTCGGGGTTGAGCTTGGCCTCCAGCTCCTTGTTCGACAGGCCCAGCGCCTTGGCCAGTTCCCGGCGCTTGTCCGTATCGGCATCCACTTCCTTCGGGATGGCCCAGATGGACGGCACCGCCACGCTGGCCGCCAGCGTCTGGCCGGCGCGGTCGTTGATGCGGCCCCGGCTGGCCGGCAACTCCAGCGTGTGCGCGTAGCGGGCCTCGCCCTGCTTCTGGAAGAAGTCACTGTGCAGCACCTGCACGTAGATGGCGCGGCCCAGCAGGCCGGCAAAGGCCAGGCCGACGAGACCGACGAGAAAGCGCGAGCGCCACGGCGGCGTCTTGGAGGCCAGCAGCGGGCTGGTCGAATAGCTGACGCCACGGCCCGAGCCGAGCGCGCGGGCGCCGGACTTGTGGGCCTTGCCGGAACCCATCACGGCGCCACCCCCGACGCGACGACGGCCGGCGAGATCAGCCGCATGCCCAGGCGCTCGCGGGCGACCTGCTCGACACGCAGGTTGGTGGCCTGCGCATGGCGTTCGGCCTTCAGGCGCTCGGCATCGGCCGCCAGGCGCTGGCCTTCGGCCTTGGTGCGGTCGCGCTCGGCGAACAGGCGGCGCGACTCGTAGGCGTTGTGCACCAGCGCCAGGCCGCTGGCCAGCACCGCGAGGATGAGCGCGAGGTTGAGCTTGGCCACGGGATCAGGCCTTGCATCCGGTATTCGCGGGCCGAGCGCCGGGCCGCTCCCAAGCCGGCACGCCATGGCGATGTGCTTGCCGGTCAAGCCGGCAAGCATCGCCGTCCCCTCGGGGGACCGGCCAAAGTGCGCTTTGGACGAGGGGCATCATTTCAGCGGGGCGTCCGTGCGCTCGGCAACGCGCAGCACGGCGGAGCGCGAGCGCGGGTTGGCCCTCACCTCGGTCTCGCTCGGCTTGACACGGCCCAGGGCCACCAGCGCCAGCTCCGGCGGCGGCGCAAACGGCGCGCGGCGGTCGAACTCGGCCTTGCTGTGCGCCGCGATGAACTGCTTCACGCGCCGGTCTTCCAGCGAGTGGAAGCTGATGATCGACAGGCGCCCACCGGGGGCCAGCAAGCGCAGCGCGGATTTCAGCCCTTGATCAAGCTGTTCCAGCTCGCCGTTGACATGAATCCGAAGAGCTTGAAAGGTGCGCGTGGCCGGGTCCTGGCCGGGCTCGCGGGTCTTGACCGAGCGAGCCACGAGTTCGCGCAGCTCGTCGGTGCGCGTGATCGGCGTACCGGTTTCTCGGCGAGCAACAAGCGCCTTTGCAATGTGTGAAGCAAACCGTTCTTCGCCATAGTCCTTGATGACCCGTGCAATCTCGCGCTCTTCGGCCCGCGCAAGGAAATCGGCCGCGCTCTGGCCGCGCGTCGTGTCCATGCGCATGTCCAGCGGCCCGATGAAGCGAAAGCTGAAGCCCCGCTCCGGGTTGTCGATCTGCGGGCTGGACACACCCAGGTCCAGCAGCACACCATCCACCTGATGAACACCGATGTCCGCCAACTCCTCCAGCATGTCGGCAAAGCCGGCGTGGACGATGGAGAAGCGCGGGTCGGTGATGGCCGCCGCCGCCGCAATCGCCTCGGGGTCGCGGTCGATGCCAATCAACCGGCCCTCCGGCGCCAGCTTGGCCAGCAGCGCACGCGAATGGCCGCCGCGGCCGAAGGTGCCGTCCACGTAAACGCCGTCCGGCCGCGCCAGCACACCGTCCACCGCCTCATCCAGCAGCACGGTCGTGTGGCGGAACTCGGCGGGTTCTGTCACGTCAGCGCCCATCAGAAGCTGAAATCCTTGAGCGCGTCCGGCAGCGGCCCGGCCATCACCTCGGCCTCGTGGGCGGCGTGGGCCTCGGCGTCCCACAGCTCGAAGTGGCTGCCCATGCCCAGCAGCATCACGTCGTTCTTGAGGCCGGCACTGCGGCGCAGCTCGGGCGAGATCAGCACGCGCGCCGCCGAGTCGATCTCGACGTCCATCGCGTTGCCCAGGAAGACGCGCTTCCAGCCCGCCGCCGCCATCGGCAACGCGGCCACCTTGTCGCGAAAGCCCTCCCACGTCGGCCGCGGGAACAGCATCAGGCAGCCGTCGGGGTGCTTGGTGACGGTCAGCCGCCCCTGGCAGAGCAGCTGCAGCACCTCACGGTGTCGCGTCGGGACGCCCAGGCGCCCCTTGGCGTCTAGCGCCAAGTTGGAGGCTCCCTGAAAGACGATTTCCGACACTTTTCACCACGAAAGAACACTTCTCCCCACTTTAAGGCTCAGGAACCCCCGGGTCAAGATTGCGCACAAGTTTTTTCAATGGAATCAAGCACTTAGAGCCGACTGTTGAAATACACAGCCGCTCAGGAAATATCTTTCATAAATAAGGACTTGCCGGATATTTGCGAAGTGGCGCTTGAGGTTTAGGGTTACGCGCTCGGTGGGTATCGCCAGCCCGCCCCCCATGACTTCAGGCCCGCCCTCACGCCCCGCATGCCTGGTTTCAGGCTTTCAACCAGGTCGTCAGTTGGAAGGATGCCGAGCGGGTCCGAGCGCGTTAGAACCTCGCGCCATGAGCGACGACTACACCCATTCGCCGATCGACCTCTTCTTCCCCGAGAAGACTCCTCCGGTTTTCGCGCCGGACGCGAAGCCCGATGAAATGGCACTCGCCATCGAAGCGGCGCGCCTCGCCTACTTTCGGTTCGAGGGTGGAGAAGAAGCGCGAAGGCCACTGGAAGACTCGCTGCGCCACCTGGGCTTCATCGAGTTCGCCTATTTCGAAGCGCCGGTGCTTGACGCTGATGCCCTGACGGTGCCGGACGGGCCGTTCAAGCTGCCAAGCGTGCTCAAGGCAGCAGCCCCTGTCGCCGACCTCGCCAAGAATGTCTTGGGCACGGTCTTCAAGGCAGCCGAGATCGTCCAGAGCAAGGTGAACGAGGTCGCGCAGGCCGTTCATCCGAGCATCAGGCTTTTTGCCAACCCGACCGACACGCAGGCCTTTGCCGCCGTGAGCAAGGATGGGGGCGTTCTGCTGGCGTTCCGAGGCTCAGAGGCAAACACCCTGAAGGACCTGCTGCTTGATGGCCAGTTCTTGCAGGTCAAGGCCGCCGGCTGGGAAGGCCTGCTGCATCACGGCTTTGCGCGCGCCGCCTCCGCAATCTGGCCCGAAATTGAAGAGTTCCTCAAGCGCCACCCCAAGTCAGACCTCCTGATCACTGGCCACAGCCTTGGCGCCGCCATCGCAACGCTGATCGCTGTTCGCGCCCGTCGACCGAACAAGACGCGCCTGGTGACGCTTGGATCACCGCGCGTCGGTGACCCGGCCTTTGTCGAGTCTTTCAACACGGCCGGGATCACTTGCACCCGCCTGGTGGATTGCATCGACGTGGTCACCCGCATTCCGCCCACGAAGGTCGGCTCACTTGAATATCAACACGTCGACTCTCCGGCCTACATCGATCGACAGGGACGCGTGACAAAGGACCCCACCGGCGACAACGAGCCCCACCTGCCGCTCGACCTCGACAAGATCGCGAACCTCCTGCCGACCACCCTCACCTTTCCTCCCAAGAACCTCATCGCGTTGCCAGCCGATCTCACCGACCACGCCACCCTCAACTACCTCCGCGCCTACTGGCCGCCAGCGAAGTCACCTCCGTGACGGATCGACATGGGGCGGCATTGAAACCGGTGCGCACACCACCAAATTCCCCCACAAGCCCCGGGCCTGTTCAGGCCGACAGACAATCGCACCCATCATGAAGATCAACCACACGACCCAAGCCCGCCTCAGCACCTGAGACGCCCTTCGACCGTGTTCGGAAGGCGCCACGCCTTCCGGTTCAAACAAACCCCGGCAGGCTCGTACCTCCCGGGGTTTTGTTTTTCTCGAGCCACCATGCGCACCCGCACCTTCGACAAGCTGATCGCCACGATTCCCGAGCGCCGGAGCGCGGCTCGGCTCTGCCTGTCGCACGCGCGCTTCGGCGTCCTGCCTTTGCGCTAGTTCCCTCGGCGATTCCGTCTGAGGGGCTGGCCCCTCACTCATTCAGGAATCGCCATGAACTCGAAATCCAACTTCCGCAACCTGCGCAACATCGGCGTCATCGCCCACGTCGACGCGGGCAAGACCACGACCACCGAACGCATCCTGTTCTACACGGGCGAGAACCATCGCATCGGCGAAGTGCACAACGGCGCCACGACGATGGACTTCGACCCCCAGGAACGCGCACGCGGCATCACCATCCACAGCGCCGCCACGACCGTGCACTGGCAGGGCACGCAGATCAACCTGATCGACACGCCCGGACACATCGACTTCAACCTCGAGGTGCGCCGCTCGCTGCGCGTGCTGGACGGTGCCGTCGTCGTCTTCGACGGCGTGGCTGGCGTGGAACCCCAGACCGAGACCAACTGGCGCCTCGCGGACGAGTACCGCGTGCCGCGCATCGCCTTCGTCAACAAGCTGGACCGCATTGGGGCGGACTTCCAGCGCGTCGTCGCGTCCCTGCAGGACCGCCTGGGCGTGCGCGCGTTGCCGCTGCAGCTGCCAGTCGGCGCGGAAGGCGAGTTCCGTGGCGTGGTGGACCTGCTGACGATGCAGGCCTTGATATGGGACCGTGACGACGCGTCGGCGCCGCCACGTGTGGCCGCCATCCCGCCCGAACTGCTGCCTGCTGCCGAGGCCGCGCATGCGCGCCTGCTGGAAGCCGCTGCCGAACAGGACGACGCGCTGCTGGACGCCTGGCTGCGCGGCGCCGAGCTGCCTGTTGACGACGTGCGTGCGGCGCTGCGCCGCGGCACCATCGCGGGCGCCTTCGTGCCCGTGCTGGCCGGCTCGGCCTTCCGCAACCGCGGCGTGGAGCCCTTGCTGGATGCCGTCGTGGCCTACCTGCCTGCACCCGGTGAAGCGCCTGGTGTGGCGGACACACACGGGCCGCTGTCTGCCCTCGCCTTCAAGCTGACCGCCGACGACCACGGCGCGATGGTGTTCGTGCGCGTCTACAGCGGCCGGCTCAAGCGCGGCGACACGGTCTTCAACGCCAGCACCGGCAGGCCCGAGCGCGTGTCGCGGCTGTACGAGATCCACGCGGACCAGCGAGTTGAACGCGACGAACTCGTCGCGGGCGACATCGCGGGCGTCGTGGGCCTGAAGGACGTGCTGACCGGCCACACGCTGGCGTCTGCCAAGGACGCGGCCGTGCTGGAAAGCATCGCCGTGCCCGAAGCCGTCATCGACGTCGCCATCGAGCCGCGCAAGCAGGCCGACGCCGCAGCCCTCGCGAAGGGCCTGGGCGTGCTCGTCCGTGAAGACCCGTCGCTGCGCCTGCGGCAGGACGCCGACTCGGGCCAGACGCTGCTGTCCGGCATGGGCGAGCTACAGCTGGAAGTGGCCGTGGAGAAGCTGCGCTCACGCTTTGGCGTGGACGTGGCCACGGGCCGCCCGCAGGTCGCCTACCGCGAGACCATCACGGCTGCGGCCGAGGTGCGCCATGTGCACAAGAAGCAGAGCGGCGGCCCCGGCCAGTTTGCCGAGCTGACGCTGCGCATCGCGCCGCTGCCGCGTGGTGACGGCTTCCGCTTTGACAGCCAGGTGATGGGCGGCGCGATCCCGCGCGAGTTCGTCCCGGCTGTGGAGGCGGGCATTCGCAAGGCGGCGCAAGCCGGCCCGTTCGCGGGCTATCCGCTGGTGGACTTCGAGGCCGTGCTGCTGGACGGCAGCCACCACGTACGCGACTCGTCGGCGCTGGCCTTCGAGCTGGCGGCGGCGGCGGCGCTGCGCGAGGCAGTCCAGAAGGCGTCGCCCGCCGTGCTGGAGCCGCTGATGACCGTCGAGGTCATCACGCCGGCCGAGTCGCTGGGCGACGTCATTGGCGACCTGCTGCGCCGGCGCGGCCAGGTGCAGGGCCAGGACGCACGCGGCAACGCAGTCGTCGTGACGGCCCATGTGCCGCTGGAGCGGATGTTTGGCTACATCGGGCAGTTGCGCGCGCTCAGCTCGGGGCGGGCACAGTTCACGATGCAGCTGAGCCATTACGCCGAAGTGCCGGCGCGTGCGGCGTTGGCGGCTTGAGCCAGGGCGGGGGTGGCCGGAAACGGCCACCCCCGCTTTCTATTGGCGCGTCCGATTCATCGCCAAGGCCACGATGGCCAGACCAGCGGCAACGACGAGAGCGTCTTCGATCAGGCCGCTGCGGGTCTGGCCGATGCGGGCCATGGCCTGCTTGCGTGCCGCGAGAGTGGCGTAGGCGAGCGGCACGGCGGTAGCGACCGCAACGGTTGCGCCGGCTCGCTCCTTGCCGTGCGGCGCCAGCGCTGCGCCAGCGATGCCGGCGCTCGCCACGCGCGCCGCGAGACCCAGTGCAACGGTGCGGTCGGGGGCCGTCTTCATCTTGTCGCCCAACAGTTCTCCGACGCCCATGGCCATGGCGCCGAACTTGAACAGCGGCCGGTCCAGCAGGAAGAGTTGCCCCGGTGTGCGGCGGCCTGCAAGGCGGGCCAATGCGATGGAAGCCATGGGCGTCATCGAGCGCGCGCTTGCGACGGCGCCGATCAGCACGGAAGATAGAAGGCTGCGAATGGGCATCTTGGTTTCTCCTGCAGGTTCAGCGCTGCGACTTCACGGGCGCGGACGCCGCCAAACCGCGCTCGCAGGCTGCCTTGTCTGTTGCGTTGCCAGCGGCCATGCACCGCGCCGCGCCGTCGTCCACACCACCGAGCACATTGCCTGTCGGCACTGATGGGGTGGTTGCCGCAGCGGCGTTTCTTCTGGACTTGAGCGGTATTCGGATCTGCGGAATCACCCGTTCCTCGGGCCGCTGGTTGCCCGGCTCCTTGGCGTTCTCGGCTGCCGTGATGGCGGCGTTGCGCGTCGGGACTTGTTTGGAGGCCGCAGTCATTGGCACGGCTGCTGAAGCCGGTGGCGAAGAGGGCGTGGCTGCTTGAGCGAATGCGCCGCCGGTGATGGCCGCTGCAAGGATGCTGCCAAGGATGGTGTAAATGACGATCTTCATGTGGCACCCGCGGTTGTGGGCTGTGATGCGATGAATGTCACTGTGCTGGTGGAAAGGATGTGTAGGCGGGGGGCTTGCCATTCATGGCGCAGCCGCTGATACCCCATTGGGTGTCGCCGTCCACACTGCCGCCAACTGCTCGCTTTTGCGGATGTCCTTGCTGCTCGCTGCATTGCCGGGAGTCCGTCCCGGCGGCCGGGTAACTTTCTTCTGCGGGGCCAGAAGAAAGTCACCAAAGAAGAGGCCCTGAACCGCACACGAGTACCACGTGCACGAGCTGCGCCGTGCAACAGCCGCTCGGTGAGTGGGCAGACGCGACCCGCTGCGCTCTCGCTGCTGTCCTTGTCATCAGCACCATCCATCGCCACAGCGGGCCGCCTAACGCGCGGCTGCACGCCGTGCTCACGAGGAATACCGAAGACAGCGTCGCTCGGGCGACGCGATAGCTCGACGGCTCGTTGCAGCTTCGCACGTAGGGGTGAGCGCCACGATTCCCAACGCCGCCCCGCTCAACGCCCATGGCGTCGCCCCAGCGACGCGGTATCCCTGGCGAGCACGGCGTGCAGCCGCGCGTTAGGCGGCGTGAAGAGGCAAGCTATGGCGCTCGTCACAAGGACAGCAGCGAGAGCGCAGCGGGTCGCGTCTGGGCGCGATCCATTGCCAAGCCCGTCAGGCCGCTGGAGTGCGGATTCAGCGCCTCTTCTTTGGTGACTTTCTTCTGGCGCCGTGTATAGACCGGGGACATGGGTAACGGGTGTGCCAGGACATGGGTAACGCTTTCGGGTGTTGAAGCCCCCGGAAGAAGCCCATGGTCTGGACGGAGAAGAGCACCGTGTCCCTGCGTCAAGAATTCGTGCACCTGGCTCGCCAGGACGGCGCCAATGTGCGTGCGCTGTGCCGCCAGTTCGGCATCAGCCCCAAGACGGGCTACAAGTGGTTGAACCGCTTCGAGGCCGCTGCG
>NZ_JBGCUM010000141.1:0-834 GCF_054177665.1 Roseateles sp. P5_E8
GGCGCGCTCGCCCAAGCGAGCTTGGTGCGGACGAGCCTGCAACGCAGCGTGAACGTATCAGCCTTACCGGGGCTTTTTGGCGCACAGACAGGTCCGCAAACAACCTCTCTGACGTGCCCCGCAGTAGCTCCAGAGAACCTGTCGCTAAAACGGACGCCACTGCGTGGCGCCGCTTACCTGCCACGTTATGCGTCAGTACCCGCACGCTAAGCTCATTCGCTGGGACGCTTCAGTCGTCGTTGCGACCTGGGCGCTGCTGGCCGTTGCGGGCGCCGCCGTTGTGCTCGTAGGGCTGATCAAGCCGGCAGCTATGCAATGGGCAATGCTGGCCCTCTATGTCGGCCTCGGCTTTGGGGCGCTGCACGTTGTAATTGCGTTTATTCACAAGTGTCCGGTATGCGCGAAGCGTCCAATGGTCGAGGGCTTCAAACCGGTTCACCCTGATTCGGTTTCCCAGTCCAAGTTAAGCGGATGGGCCGGCGTGGCTTGGAACGTGCACCGCAACCGCCGCTTCGTTTGCATCCATTGCGGAACTCCTTTCACATGCAAACAGTGACGCACAACCATTTGGTCAAGCGGACCTGCGCCAGCTACGCTGGCTGGTCCGCTTACCGCACACGTTAAAGCGCAGCAAATGCCTTGTCGTCACTGCCTAGGTACGTCTGGCCGAGCTACTGACAATCCGTTCCGGTATCTCGATTTGCTCGCTGGTGATTCGCACGTGGGAGTGCATATCGCCGTTTGCCAGCGGTGCGACGGTGTGGGCCTGCACTATTGGGTGGACATTTACGACGACCGCTGGCTCTATTGGTGTCACCTTAGCGAGGCTGAAGG
>NZ_JBGCUM010000142.1:0-763 GCF_054177665.1 Roseateles sp. P5_E8
ATCAGGCCGGAACTGGATCCAGCGCTTGTAGACGGCCGGCGGCGGGTTGCCCTCGAAGCCACCGATGTCGTGGCTCCAGAAGGCGAAGCCGCAGGAGGTGAGCGACAGGCCGCCTCTGAGGCTCTCGGCCATGGACTCGAACGTGCTCCAGCAGTCACCGCCCCAGTGCACCGGGAAGCGCTGGCCGGAGGCGTAGGTCGAGCGAGCGAAGACGATGGCGTCCTTGCCCTGCACTTCCTCCAGCAGTTCGAACACCGCCTGGTTGTATTGCAGCGCGTAGAGGTTGTGCATCTCGACGGGGTCGGAGCCGTCGAAGTAGGTCACGCCCTCGCTGGGGATGCGCTCGCCGAAGTCGGTCTTGAAGCAGTCGGCGCCCTGGGCCAGCAGGCGGCGCAGGTGGCTCTGGTACCAGGCCTTGGCGGCCGGGTTCGTGAAGTCCACGATGGCCATGCCGGGTTGCCACTGGTCGGTCTGGAACGTCAGCCCGTTCGTGCGCTTGATGAAGTAGCCGTTCTTGACCCCTTCAGCAAACAGCGGCGACTTCTGCGCCACGTACGGGTTGATCCAGAGGCTGATCTTCAGGCCCTTGTCGTGCAGGCGCTTGAGCATGGCCTCGGGCTCGGGGAAGCCGCGCGGGTCCCAGGCGAAGTCGCACCACTGGAACTCGCGCATCCAGAAGCAGTCGAAGTGGAAGACGGCCAGCGGCAGGTCGCGGCGCTTCATCTCGTCGATGAAGTGGGTGGCCGTGGCCTCGTCGTATTGC
>NZ_JBGCUM010000143.1:0-716 GCF_054177665.1 Roseateles sp. P5_E8
GACGAGGCCAAAGAGCTGCGCATTGCCAAGGCTGCCGACGGTTCCCCGCAAGATGCGCTCGATCAAGAGCTGAGTAGCTTGGTCAATGGGGAGCCTTGGGTGTACCCCGATGGAGAGTTCAACACGGTCCTCATGATCAGCGTTCCGCTAGAACGCAATTACTCGCCGCACCAGACAGAGGGCCTTCGCACAATGGCCGTTTTCAAGCAGGCGGTTGCTCAGGCCAAAAGTGACCTCGTTGCGGCGCAGAACGACTTGCAACTCGCGCGAGCCGAGCTTACCGATCTCGAGAATGCTGCGAGCCAATTTCCGAGCGACGCGCTGCCGCCCGAGCTCGCGCTCAGCAAAGAAAGCGCGAAGAAGCGCGTCGAGACGTGTCGCCAGAACGAGCTCCAGCTCGAGCAGGATGTCACCGCGGAGCAGGCCAAGGCGCGCAATGCACGGCAACCGTTGATCGACCTGCTGAAGTGTGGGCCGACGGCGACGGATCAACAATCGGCCTTGCTGCGACAGGTGGTGGGCGCTCCAGGGAATGCGGATCGTCGTGACCGGATATTGCGTCTCGCTGAGACGCTGATGAAGGGTGCCGTCATGTCGTTTTCCGGAATGATCGTGGCGGACTCCCTGGGCGCGACGGAGATTGGGCATGCCTTGTGCTTCGTGACCGCCATCGTGATCATCGCGTCACTCCTGACGTTCGCGAGACTACTCTAGAC
>NZ_JBGCUM010000144.1:0-698 GCF_054177665.1 Roseateles sp. P5_E8
CCACTGCGCTTGGGCTCGTTGCAGCGTCAGCCGGGCAAGCGTGCCGAGCTCGTTGCCCGCATCCTCGAGTACCTCGCTGAGCACGCCTTGCAGCTCACTGGCACCCTTTGGGAACACCAGGCCGAACTCGCCCAGCAGGCCACGGATGCGATTGATGCAGGCCGTGCGGTCTTCCTTGATGCCTTCGCGCAGCCGGTGCACGCACAGCATGCTTTGCTGTTCGATCGACTTGACCGGGATGAAGCGCATCGTCGGCCTGGACGCGGCCTCGCAGATCGCCGCCGCGTCGTTGGCGTCGTTCTTGCCGGTGGCGCCTTCGCTGCGGTACGGGCTCACCAGTTGGGCCGAGATGATCCGCGCGTCCAGCCCGAGCCCGATGAGCTTGCGCGCCCAGTGGTGGGCGCTCGAACTGGCCTCCATGGCCACGATGCAACCCGCCGGGAGATTGACGCACCACTCGATGAACTTGTCTCGCCTCAGCGCACGGCTGCTGAGCACGCGAGCTGCGGCGTCTACCGCGTGCACCTGGATCACGCGCTTCGCCAGATCCACCCCTACGCGAACGGCTTGACCTCGTGTAATCTTCTCCACGGACTTCCCCTTTCACAGGCTTCAGATTGATGACTTCGAACACCACCAATCTTGGCGCTTCGTCGCCGTTGCCCGAAGGTGGGAAGTCCCTTCGCATTCCCATCGAG
>NZ_JBGCUM010000145.1:0-639 GCF_054177665.1 Roseateles sp. P5_E8
CCGGAGTAGAAGCGCTGCACACGGCCCGGGCCGCCTTGCCGCGCCTTCTTCGCTTCGGCCCGGTCGTGGTCTGCCTTCAGCCAACGCGCCGACATCATCGGCACCAAGGTGAGCGAGACCACCGCCGAGATCAGGATCGTGATCGCCAGCGTGACCGCGAACTCGCGGAACAGCCGGCCGACCACATCGCTCATGAACAGCAGCGGGATCAGCACCGCGATCAGCGAAACCGTCAGCGAGATGATCGTGAAGCCGATCTGCGTCGCGCCCTTCAACGCGGCCTTGAACGCCGGCTCGCCCGCCTCGATGTAGCGCGCGATGTTCTCAATCATGACAATCGCGTCGTCGACCACAAACCCGGTCGCGATCGTCAGCGCCATCAGTGAGAGGTTGTTCAGCGAATAGCCGAGCAGGTACATCAACCCGAAGGTGCCGATCAGCGAGATCGGCACCGCGATGCTCGCGATGACCGTGGCGCGCAACGAGCCGAGGAACGCGAAGATCACCAGCACGACCAGCACGACCGCGAGGATCAGCTCCATCTCGACGTGTTCGACCGATGCGCGGATGCCGTTCGTGCGGTCGGCCAGCACGTCGACCTTCACCGACGCCGGCAGCCCGGCCTGCAGCGTCGGCAGC
>NZ_JBGCUM010000146.1:0-614 GCF_054177665.1 Roseateles sp. P5_E8
CAGCATCGTCACGTCGGGRCTGTACTGTCCTTACCCGTTCGTCAATGCGAACGAAGAAGAATGGCTGCTGTCAGCGAAGGGGTTGAGCGCAGGTCCCTACCAGTGGGACTACGAGGTAGCACGCAGCACAGGTGGCAGCGGCTACACGCGACTGAGCCTCTTCGACAACGGCCACGTCCAGGCCGACTTCGTCGCAGTCAGCAAAGCCCAGAAGGACGCATCAGAGCAAGAAGCCTTGATCTGACGACGCCATTGGGATGTAGGTTGGTGACCTCATCGCACCGCTGCACGTAGTCCGCTTCACGCCAGCGCCCGGATCGACTGACACACTCCACTCAAGGATCGCTGTCGAGCCGGTAGACAGACGCGCGCCAGCTGAGAGGCCGCGCTTGCTCACGCCGAACTATGAACTACCGACCACCGAACGATGCTTCCTCAGTGGTCGTTCGTTGTCGCGCCATGAATAACTCATCAGAACTACGGAGGTGAAACTTATTTGGGCGCAATACAACATGGACCGTGAACTCAGCCAACGGAGAGGCCCATGTCTAGATTCTTTGTGCAAACGTTGCTTGGATGGCGCTTGCTAGGCCTTCTACTCGCAATCCTGACTC
>NZ_JBGCUM010000147.1:0-607 GCF_054177665.1 Roseateles sp. P5_E8
CCCAGCGCAGGCCGAAGTCGACCAGGGCCGCGTCGGCGCCGCCCGGGGCGATCAGCGTGATGCCGAAGGGCAGCGGGCTCTCGCCTTCGGGCAGGCTGAAGGGCAGGGCCAGGGCCGACCAGCCCAGCAGGTTGACGAAGTTGGTGTAGCGGCCCAGCTCGCTGTTGCGCAGCACCGGCTCGGCAGCCACGGCGGCRCGCGTGGGGCAGGTGGGGGCGGTGGGCACGAACAGCGCGTCCACCTGCTGCCACAGGCTTTGCAGCTCGGCGCGCAGGCTCTCCAGCTGGTAGCGGCCCTCGAAGGCCGCCACCGCGTCCACACCCCGGCCCTGGCCTATGACCCGGGCCACGGTAGCGTCCAGGGCCTCGGGTTGGGCGGCGAGCAGCGTGTCGACCACGCTCAGGCGCTCGGCCACCCAGGGGCCTTCGTAGAGCAGCTTGGCGACCTCGAAGAGCAGCTCGAAGTCCAATGGCACCAGCTCGGCACCCAGCGCGCGGGCGCGCTCCTGCGCGGCGTCGAAGGCGGCCGGCCAGCCCAGGGCGGCATCGCAGCCGGGCTCCAGCGGCACGCCCAGCCGCAGCACCGCGCGCGAGCCGCCCAGCCAGGG
>NZ_JBGCUM010000148.1:0-591 GCF_054177665.1 Roseateles sp. P5_E8
GACTTCTCCGGTCGGACGGTCAGGAACTTCGTCATTGACGCTGGGACTTCTCCGGTCGGACGGTCAGGAACTTCGTCATTGACGCTGGCGGTGGCAACGACGTGGTCACCGGCACGGCCGCTGATGACTTCATCCAGGCGAGTCGCGGCGACGATGTGCTCAACGGCGGCGACGGCAACGACGTCTTCCTGCTGGAAGGCACCTCGTCGGGCGTGGCGATCGACGGGCTTGACCAGTACGACGGTGGCGCCGGTGTCAACAGCATCGTGGGCAACCAGAACTACAGCGACATCCTGCGTGTGACCAACAACCTCGCCAACCTGAAGAACATCCAGGCGCTCGATGGCGCTGGCTATTGGTGGGACAACCGCATCGTGGGCACCGAGGGCGACGACACGCTGGACTTCTCCGGTCGGACGGTCAGGAACTTCGTCATTGACGCTGGCGGTGGCAAYGACGTGGTCACCGGCACGGCCRSTGATGACTTCATCCAGGCGAGYCGCGGCGACGAYGTGCTCAACGGYGGCGACGGTAATGACSTCTTCYTGCTGGAAGGCACCTCGTCGGGCGTGGCGATCGACGGGCTTGACC
>NZ_JBGCUM010000149.1:0-568 GCF_054177665.1 Roseateles sp. P5_E8
GTGCAGATCAGCCCGTCGTGCGACCAGACCGGATTGCTCCTCTTCCACGCCTCGACCACGTCGGGATCGGCCTCCTTGATCAGGGCGSGGAGCCGGGCGAGCCTTTCGCCCCGCCAGTCGCCGAGCTGCTCGATCCGCGCGTCTATCAAATCGGACGCAGATGCAGCGGACGCAGACTCGGCTGTCGCCGACGGACTTTTCTTCATGTGATTTCTCCACGGCGCCGAAGCGACACCCTTGGCGCATGAACCCGGYGAAGCCAAGCGGACGCCGCGGATCCGGCTTTGCCGGKCCGCTGGGGKCGCCCCCTTGAAGGGGGAGCGGCGAAGCCGCTACGGGGGTGGTTCATTTCGTCAGCGGCGTGGCTCGATCATCTTCCATCCRTTGCCCGACGGGTCGCGGAAGCCGGCGTCCACGGTGCCGTAGCGCTCCACGGGCTCCTGCGTGAACTCCACGCCGCGCTCGCGCATGCGCTCGTAGGCAGCGCGGCAGTCGTCCACTACCAGCACGAGCGGCGGCATCGCGCCCTTGGCGACGATCGCGCGCAGCGTCTGCGCCGTCTCCGCAT
>NZ_JBGCUM010000150.1:0-567 GCF_054177665.1 Roseateles sp. P5_E8
CGCCTGGGCCGTGCCGGCGGCGTCGGCGGTGCCCAGCGCCGTCGTTGCGTCCCTGGGCGCCGCATCGGCGCCGGCGGTGGAAACGCTGCGCCGCAGCGCCGACAGCCTGCGCCCGATCAGCGACCGCGAGGCGCAGCAGCGCGTCGCCGAGCTGGCGCCGCTGGACAGCAAGCAGACCGCCGTCATTGCGGCTTTCACCGCTGCGTCCAGCCCGGCCGTCGAGGCCCTGCGCCGGCCGACCGAGGTGCTGCGGCTGGCGGCGGGCAGGGAGCGCAGCGCGGAACTGGCGCAGCTGGCCACGGCCAGGCCGACCGCCGTCGTGGCGGCCTTCGGTGCTGCATCCAGCCCGGCCATGGAGAGGCTGCGCGGTGCCAGCGATGCGCTGCGCGTGACCACCGACCGGAGCCGCATGAGCGAGCTGGCCCAGCTCGACACGGCCCGGCAGGAGGTGCAGCAGCGCGCCCAGCAACTGGAGGCGGCACGCCAGGAGGCCCAGCGGCAGGACGAGATCCGGCAGGAGGCCGCGCGCCAGCAGGCCGCGCGGGCCGAGGCCGCGCGCGTGGAGGC